>NZ_JBSFJV010000012.1:0-125601 GCF_053598235.1 Kitasatospora sp. NPDC001159 | reverse complement strand
CCCGCTATGACAAGCGAGGGCACGTGTTCCTGGGCACCGTAACCTTCGCGGCCGTCATCATCTGGCTCCGCTCATGATCGGAGAGACATGGCCTAGGGGGTGGGATGGTGGGTCAGAGCCGGCTTGGCGGTGGGCTGGACAGCCGGGACCACGCCGGGCAGGCTGAGGTCGTTGCCGGTCAGGCTGCGGTCGCCGTCCGCGGCGCCGAACGCCATCACGCTGAGCGTCTTGACCTTCTCCGCCACCGAGGTCGAAGTGGTGATCTTCAGGTCGAAGTTGACCGTCTGGCCGTCCGCCAGCGACGTGTCCAGCGCGCCTGAGGCCACCCAGACGGACGGGTCACAGCCCATCCGGGTCGGGAGTTCGACCGTGGTGCCGTCGCGCACCCAGGACACCGTGGTGTTGCCGGTGTTCATGACGCCGAACTGGGTGAACAGCACCGGCACGGCGGTCACGTGCTGGTAGGCGGCCCCGGTGTGGTTGGTCTCGGTGATGCGCACCTGGTAGGTGGTCGAGTCCCCGTTCACGACGGCCTTCTGCCGCGCACCGACCGTCATCGTCGGCGACCCGTGGTGCGCCGCACCCCCGGCGACCGCGGTCTCCCCAGGCAGCTTCACCGCGCCGTTGGCACAGGGAACCACGGGCTTCTCATCGGCCCACGCGGTGCTGGTGGCCGCACCAGTGGCGGCGAGCAGCAGAGCGGCAACGACAGCGGCCTTTGGGGCGGAGGCGGCGACCGGCGCGAGGCGGTGCGTGGTCATGATCGTCTCCCGAGGACATCGAGGTGCTTACTGGTTCGTGCGGTGTCGCGCCTCCCGACCGTCTTTCCCCCGGCCCAGTCCGTCGTGCGGGGAAAGGACTTCCGGTCGATCTTCCGTGAGTCGTGCACCTACTGCCACAGAGCCGCCGCAAGGCTCTCAATCGGGGTTTTCCCGTGGAGGGGACGAAAAATCCCCGCGGCGATCTTTCGCGGCGAGGACTTCGGTGGTGGCCAGGGCCGGGGCCGTCGTCGAGCGGTCGACCTCGACCATCAGCAGGCGGCCGGCGCCTTGCGAGATCAGGGACCGTCGGGATCGGTCTCACCAATATTCGCTGTCGGCGACCCCGGGCCGGAAGACCGTCGGGCGTGGAGTTCTTCTGCCACCACCCTCCCGGGTCGTCGAACAGGTGGGCGGCGCCCGGGACGACGGCGAGCTGGTTCTCGGAGTGCAGCCGTGCCCAGGCCTGCGAGGTCGGGCCGCCCGCCGCGGGAGACGGCCGCCGGCGGGGTCCGGACCCACTCGCAGTCACACGCGCAGAAGACCGCGGCTACGACGTGGCCCGCCCTGGGCCGCCTGCAGACGCCGTTGAGCTCATGGCACAGCGCCAGCGAGCCGGGCCGGTCGCACGCGAAGAGGTCGCGGACCTGACCGCGCAGTGGTTCACCGCCCACCTCGCACCGGTGTCGGACCGCGCACGCTGGGGCCGACGCCCCGAGGCCGACCCGACCGAGGGGGCCGGCGGCGGGAGAACAGCATCAGCAGGAACCCGCCGACGTACAACGCGAGGACGGCCCAGGCCAAGCGCCCGTCCGGGGCGAAGCCGCCGACGGCCAGTCGGGCGAGAGCGGGCAGGACCACGGCCAGACCGCAGACGAGCAGAACGGCCGACCTGCGCCCGCCGTCTCCCGGGTCGGCGGCAAGGCGGCGCAGCGGTCGCTGCGCCCGTTGCACGGCCAGGGTCAGTGGGGCGAGCAGAAGGGCCAGGACGGCGAGCCAGAGCGGACGCAGCGCCCACCACTGCCAGGAGCCGACAGCGGGCTGGGGCACGAGCCCGGGCGGGTAGAGCGTGATCGTGACGATCACCACCGGGACGGGGTGCCACAGGTAGACCGTCATCACCGCCCGGTTGAGGCGGGCGAGCCGGTCCTGCCGCTTCGCTGTGGCGAGCAGACGCTGCCCGGAGGGCTCCGCCGCCAGGAGGAGGCCGCACTGGGTCGCGGCGAAGGCGAGCAGGGCGATGGACGGCGGCGTGGTGTTGCCTGCGCGGCCGCCGGTACCGACCATGTCCATCGGGAACGGGCCCCAGGCCAGCAGGCCCGCGAGGAGAGCCGCACCGACCGCGGCCATCACGAACGGGCGTCGGCCGCTGGTGAGTTGACCGTCGTACCAGGCGAATCCCCACTGGTGCATGGAGCCCCACACCAGCAGGTAGTTGGCGAAGCCGACCACCGGCAGACGCGGGCCGAGTACCGCGAGATCCACGGCCCCGGCGGCGATCGCCATCACAAGGGGCAGCCGGAGACCCCACCGGTGATGCGCGGCGAGGAGCACGGGAGTGAGGGCGATCAGCAGCAGGTAGACCGGCAGGAACCACAGGTGCAGGGCGATGTACCAACCGATCTGCGCCAGTTCACTCGTACCTGCGCCGCTCGCCCGGGCCGCGGTGACCCCGAGGAAGGCTGCGGCCAGATACACCGTGGCGGGCCAGAGCAGCCGGAGGGCACGTCGGCGCACCCAGCTCACCCAGTCCTCCCCGTGGCCGCGGTGCTCGGTCCACGAGGCCGCGTTGGCGAAGCCTCCGACCAGGAAGACGACCGGCATCACCTGGAACAGCAGCGTCAGCCAGCGTCCCCAGACGACGTACTGCAACGCGTCCTGACCCGAGAGCTGCCCGTCGCGGTAGGTGGGGTTCGTCACCAGCCAGTGGCCGAGGACGACCGTGCCGATCGCCCCCACGCGCAGGAGGTCCGCATAGCAGTTGCGTTCCACGGGTCGGCTCTCCCGGCTGGGATGTTCGGGGTCCTCCGCGTGAGGTCATCCTAGGCACCGAAGTAGAGACGCGGGAGATCGACCAGGATCAGCTCGCCGTGGGCTTCGGCGGACCGCAGGCGCGCGCTGAATCCGGCCGCTCAGGTCGAAGAGCGTCTTCGGCCGGATGACTGTGGCAGTGGCGGTTCGCACAGCCGCACCGTCCATTCGCTCGACGGCCCCAGCCCCCAGTACACGTCCGAACGGACCGGTCCGCCTCCCGAACGGCGGGGTTCGTCGGGCAGTGGCCGAACACCTCTCGGTCCTCGGCGCTCAACCGCGGGATCCAGCGCTGCCGCAGGATTCACGGACGCGTGACTGCGCCCGCACGGTGCGGAGGCCGGGCGCGGGCGACGAGGAGTGCGACGTCGTCGTTGCCGTTCAGGTGGTGCAGAGCGCCGAGGAGGAGGTCGCAGGTCTCCTCCGGGGAGCGGCGGGGTCGGCCGAGGAGGTCGGTGAGGGCTGCGAGGCGGGTGTCGATGTCGTGGTCGCGGGTCTCCACGAGCCCGTCGGTGTAGAGGACCAGCTCGTCACCGATCGCGAAGTCGAGCGGGGTCTCGTGGAAGGCTACGCCGCCGACGCCCAGGGGTGCCCCGGCGGGCAGGTCGAGCAGGACCGGCGGACTGCCTGGGCGGGTGTGGACCGGGGGCAGATGGCCGGCCGTGGCAATGAGGCAGCGGTGGCGGCGGGGGTCGTAAACGGCGTAGACACAGGTGGCGATGGACTCGCCGAGGCTGGCGGTGATCCCGTCGAGGTGGGTCAGCACAGCGGCCGGATCCAGGTCAAGGACGGCCAGGGTTCGTGCCGCGGTGCGGAGTTGGCCCATGGTGGCGGCCGCGTTGATACCGCTACCCATGACGTCACCGACCACCAGCGCGGTCCGGTCGGCGGCCAGCGGGATGACATCGAACCAGTCGCCGCCGACCTCGCCGACGCTGGAGGCCGGCTGATAGCGGGAGGCGACCTCCAGCCCGGGCGGCTGCGGGGTCGGACCGGGCAGCAGGTGACGCTGGAGGGCGAGCGCGGCGTGGCGCTGACGCTGGTACCAGCGGGCGTTGTCGATGGCGACGGCCGCGCGGGCGGCTAGCTCGCCGGCCAGTACCAGGTCGTCGTGATCGAACGGCTGATCGTTGCGGGCGCGCTTGAGGTCGAGCGCGCCGAGGACCTGGCCGCGGGCGCGCAACGGTACGGCGAGGTAGGAGTGGATCTCGGCCTGCCTGAGCAGTTCAACAGCCTCTTCGTCGCGGGCGATGCGTGGCAGGTCGGGGTCGGTGACGTGGGCCAGCAGGATCGGGCGGCCGGTGCGGGCGCAGCGGGTGACCAGGCGGGTGGCGTCGTAGCGGGTGATCTGGCCGACCGGGTCGGCGGCCTCGATGGCGGGGGTGGGGTAGGCCGCCTTGACCGCGAGGGCCCGGAACAGGGCCGGGCTGCCCTTGGCGTCGTGGGACGGGGTGTCGGTGAGGACGGCTTCGAGGACGTCGACGGCGGCGATGTCGGCGAATTCGGGGACCAGCACATCGGCGAGTTCGCGGGCGGTGGTGTCGAGGTCGAGGGTGGTGCCGATGCGTTCGGAGGCGTCGGCGATCACGGTGAGGCGGCGCCGGGCCGCCGCCGCGGCGGTGGCGGCCCGGTGCTGCTCGGTCACGTCGACGACCGAGACGGCGACGCCGATCACACGATGGGCGGGGTCCTCCAGACGGTAGAAGGACGCCGACCAGGCGTGCTCGGTCTCGAGGTCGGCGTGGGTGCGTCCGGTGGTGAACTGGTTCAGCACCGGGGTGCCGGTGGCCAGTACCTCCCGCATCGCCGCCTCGATCGCCTCGGTGTCCAGGTACGGCAGGGCCTCCCGGACGGTGCGGCCCAGGCACTCGGCGGCGGGCAGTCCGTTGAGGCGCTCCAGCTCCGGGTTGACCAGGACGTAGCGCAGGTCGGTGTCCATCACCGCCAGTCCGATCGGGGACTGCTCCACCAGGCGCAGCGACAGGGCGAGGTCCCGTTCGAGGCGCCGAAGCGTGGCCTGGTCCGAGGCCAGGCCGAGCGCGTAGTACTGGCCGCTCTCGTCCTCCAGGCGCATGTTGCGGAACTCGGCCAGCAGCGTGGACCCGTCCCTGTGCCGCACCGGGAAGACCCCGGCCCACGCCCCGCCCCCGGACATCACCTTCGCGAACAGCGACAGCACCAGCTCCAGGTGCTGATCGTCGACCAGCACCTGGGCGGCAGGGCGGCCGAGGGCCTCGCTCGCGCGGTAGCCGAACAGGTCCTCGGCCTGCGGGCTCCACAGCACGATCCGCCCCTGCGCGTCCAGCACCACCGCGGCGACGCCCAGGACGTCCAACAGTCCACCCGGCTCCATCGCGGGATCCCGGCCCGACGAGACCGCTCCAGACGGCACCGCGTGCCCGGCCTCCATCCGGCCACCTCCTCCCGCCGACGCACGCCCACCCGCGGCCGACGGCGCCGGTTCACTCCATCGTCCCGCCCCGGCCCGGAGCCGCCAGCCGAGCGGCCCCGCCCCAGCGGACCGTCGATCAGCCAGATCACGTGCGGCGGATGCCACGCCGTCGCCCCTCCTGGCAATCCCGGCACTCCCGGCAATGGCGTCGGCAGGAGAGCTCCGATTCAGCGATCGGCTCGTTTCCAGTCGCTGCGCGACGGCCGCGGCGCGGTGTGCCGGCGCTTCACCGACGAGTCCAACTCCTCGCCTCCAAGGCGTCATCGGGAGCAGAAGGTGCGCGGGGACCAGAAGAGCCCCGCCACGATCCAGCGCGCCGCACGCCGATGCCGCTCGATACCGTCCGCAGGAAGCGTCGAGCCTCCGGACGGTGTCCACCCTGCGGCCCGGGCGCCGACTCCGGGGAGGGCGTGCACCGCTTCCGCCGCTTCAGCCGCCCAGCGTCAGGTCGGTCGACCCGAGGCCGATCCTCGACACCACGACCACCTCAGTGCCACACCCACCCGCAGCCGGACCGCTGCGCGCGATCCGTCAACCCACCGCTGGGTGGCGGGGCGGCGCGGAATGCTCCGCCCCTGAACCGGCAGGAGGTCATGACCACGACACCCGGCGACTTCAAGCAGTTACATCGGCACACCATAGGGTGATCATCCAGCCTCCGAGCCAGCTTCCCGCGCCGGGGCGTCCGGAAGCGGTGCGTGAGGCAACCGGCCCTGACGCCGGGGGCTGGCGGCGCGGCCCCGAGACTGGACGACCGGCCACGACCGGCCGACCCGCTCGGCGCTCGCCGCGCTGGAGCGGCCTGCGGTCATCTCCGCCTGCGCGTCTGCGGTCCGGTGCCGGAGCACAGGAGTCGAACCGTCATGCCTCGTGTTGCCGCACTCGCCGCGACCGTCTCCGTCCCGACCACGACATCAGCGGTCGTGTCGTTCTCCCACAACTGGCAGGACATCGGGCACGGCCGGCACGGTGGTTGCTCCCATCCGCCCATGATGGGCACGGGCAGCACCGGTACGACCAGGGCCGGACAGCCCCGATGCGGGACCGTAAGCCTCTTGCCCCGGCGGTCCCGGGCGGCGAACGATCCGGAGGGCGGGCGGCGCCGCCCCCCGACCGATCGAGTTGCACATCAAGGAGGACGGCGTGGCCGGGGATGACAGGCCCGCGAGGCTGCCGAAACTGCGTCTGGACGATCTCCTGGCGGAGTTGCAGGCCCGGATCGACGACGTGCGCGGCACCCGCGACCGCGTGCACGGCCTGCTGGAAGCCGTGCTCTCGGTGGGCCGCGAGCTGGACCTCACCCAGGTGCTGCGCCGGATCGTGGAGGCCGCAGCGCTGCTGTCCGACGCCCGGTACGCGGCCCTCGGGGCTATCGGGCCGGACGGTCACACGCTGTCGCAGTTCCACACCATTGGCCTGTCCGACGAGGAAATCGCCGCGATCGGACCGTACCCGAGCGGCGAGGGCCTGCTCGGCGAGCTGATCCGGCGCCCCGAACCGCTGCGGCTCGCGGACCTCTCCACGCACCCGTCCTCGGCCGGCTGCCCCGCGCACCACCCGGTGATGCGCACCTTCCTGGGCGTCCCGGTCCGGGTGCACGACGAGGTCTTCGGCAACCTCTACCTCACCGACAAACGGGACGGCCAGGAGTTCGACGAGGAGGACGAAGCCGTCATCTCCACCCTCGCCGTCGCCGCCGGCGTCGCCATCGACAACGCCCGCCTCTTCGAGGAGGCACAGCGCCAGCAGCGCTGGCTGCGGGCGAGCGGGGAGATCACCCGCGGCCTGCTGTCCGGGGCGCCGCGCCAGGAGGTGCTGGGGCTGATAGCCGCGCTGGCCGGCGAGATCACCGGCGCGGAACTGGCCGACCTGACCGTCCCGGCCGACGAGGGTGACACGCTGGTGGTCGAGCTGGCCATCGGCGGGAACACTAGCGCGCGACTCGGGCTGACCGTACCGGTGGACGGCACGCTGTCGGGCGCCGCGTTCACGGCAGGCTCCCCGGTCACCAGCACCGACCTGGCGCACGATCGGCGGTACCCCGCAGGGCCCAATCGGTTCGACGGGCTCGGGCCGGCCGTGGCGGTCCCGCTCGCCACGGCTGCCGGGAAGGCGCAGGGCGTGCTCCTGCTGGCCCGCGCAGTCGGGCGCCCGCTGTTCGACGCCGAGGAGATCAGCGCGCTGCTCGGCTTCGCCGACCAGGCGGCGCTCGCCCTGGAGCTGGCCGAACGACGCCGCGACGCCGAGCAGTTGACCCTGTTCGAGGACCGCGACCGGATCGCCCGCGACCTGCACGACCTGGCCATCCAGCGGCTGTTCGCGACCGGCATGACGCTGCAGAGCGCCGCGCGGATCATCGAGCAGCCGAGCGCCTGCAGCCGGGTGACGCGGGCCGTGCAGGACCTGGACGAGACCATAAAGATCATCCGGTCGACGATCTTCGGCCTGCGCGCCAGGGAGGACGACGGCGGCCACGGCCTGCGCACTCGGGCCGCCCGAGCCGTTGCCGAGGCCCAGGCCGCACTGGGCTTCACCCCCCGGCTGAGCATGGAGGGCCTACTGGACACCGACGTGCCGACCGGGGTGGCCGACCACGTGATGGCGGTGCTGGGGGAGGCGCTCAGCAACGCTGCCCGGCACGCCCGCGCCACCCGCGTCGAGGTGCGCCTGCTGGCCACCGGAGATGAGGCCGTCCTCATCGTGACCGACGACGGGATCGGCGTGCCCTCGGGCGGTCGGCGCAGCGGGCTGCGCAACCTCCAGGAACGCGCGGACCAGCTCGGCGGCTCCTTCGCCGTAGACGCGCCGACGGAGGGTGGTACCCGGCTGCGCTGGACCGCGCCCCTGGCACGGCCCTGACGCGCCGTCCCGGCCCATTCCGCCGGCCCGGGGTCGCCTGCCAGGCGGCGGCCGGTCACCGGTTCCACCCCGGTCCGACGCCCTCCACCGCGGCGGTCGGACGGGACGGGAAATCGGCGCTCCGGCACACTCGACCGTCGCCGAGCGGGAAGACCGTGCCGGGTCGCGCGCATTCGGTTCCGAGCCGACCGTCGCGGCGCCCCTGCAGTCTGCCGCGACCCGACGCCGGCGGCCAGGGCCGGACGACCCTGCCCGGCCGTGTCACCCGGCTTCTTCGCACGGTCAGAGCCCGGAGTCGGGCGGCCACCAGGAAGCTAGACCGTCCACCTTCGCCTTCGCCGCCGAGGTCGCCGTCGCGGTCGCTGTCGCGGTCGCCGAGCAGGGTGGGGAACATGCTGCTGGGCGATCCGCCGGAGCGACGCCCGCTCGCCTGTAGTCGGCCACGTGCCTCGCGACACGGCCGAACGGCCCCGACTTCGTCCCCGCGAAGGACTTCGGGCCGGGCAGATGGGGTCGAAGGGCCCCAGACGCGGCCGGCCGGGCAAACCTACGCTTTCGTAACCTACGCAAGCGTAGGTTCTGTCACTCCGTTCGGAAGCTGGAGCACGTGAGCACCATCGCCGCCCGCCCCCTGTTGACCGATGCCCGTTTGCTGCACGACCTGGAGGAGGTGGTCGAACGGGAGCTCAACCGCCACCTGCGGGTCTTCAAGGAGTGGATGCCGCACGAGTACGTGCCCTGGAGCCGGGGGCGGGACTTCGACGGGCCGCTCGGCGGAGACCCCTGGTCGGCCGAGCAGTCCCCGCTCACCGAAGTGGGCCGCGTGTCGCTGGTGGTGAACCTGCTGACCGAGGACAACCTGCCCAGCTACCACCACGAGATCGCCACGCTGTTCGGCCGCGACGGCGCCTGGGGCACCTGGGTGCACCAGTGGACCGCCGAGGAGGCCCGGCACTCCATGGTGCTGCGCGACTACCTGGTCGCCTCGCGCGCGGTGGACCCGGTGGCGCTGGAGCGGGCGCGCATGACCCACATGAGCGGCGGCTTCGTCTCCGACAACCGGCACTCCCCACTCCACACGGTCGCCTACGTCGCGTTCCAGGAACTGGCCACCCGCGTCTCGCACCGCAACACCGGCCACGAGTCCGGGGATCCCGTGTGCGACCGGATGCTGGCCCAGGTCGCCAACGACGAGAACCTCCACATGATCTTCTACCGCAACCTGCTCAAGGCCGCCCTCGAACTCGCGCCCGACCAGGCCATGCAGGCGGTCAACGAGGTCGTGACCGACTTCCGCATGCCCGGCCACGGCATGCCCGGCTTCGAACGCGCCGCCGTACAGATCGCCCTCGGCGGCGTCTACAACCTGCGCGTCCACCACGACGACGTCCTCCAGCCGGTCCTGCGCCACCTCAAGATCATGGACATCGGCGGGCTCGGCCCCGACGGGCTCAAGGCCCAGCAGGAACTGGGCGCACACCTCGCCGACCTGGCCGCCCAGGCCGGCAGGTTCGACGAGCGCCGGGCCGCGATCCTCGCCCGCCGCGCCAAGGCCAACGGCTGAGCACCACCTCGGTGCGGCACCCGACGAGACATCGCCGGGTGCCGCACCTGGGTTCGCCGGCCCGGGTGTCAGCCATCACCGGGCAGCTCGCGCACCAGCTCGCCACCGGGAGTCCGGGAAGGGGAGGACTGACGACGCCCGGCGTACGGGCGGGCGTCGTCGGTTCGGGCTGCGAAGGGCGGGTCGCAGCCCCTGGGCGAGGCGGCGGTTGACCTGGTACTCGCGGTCAGGCACTGTCGGCGTCGCGGCGTCCCGTGCCGGTCCCCCGGGCGCGGGTCCGGGCGACGTGGGTCGCGATCGAGACCGCCAACTGCTGGGGGCGGCGCACGTGGACCAGGAGCAGGGGCTCCGGCTGCTCGCGGACCAGCAGGGCCAGCACCGCGTGATGGACCGTCACCTGGTCCCGACCGGCGCCGCTCCGCCGTTCCTCGACGCTGCCGGCGACATGGACGACATCGAGGATGTCGGCCCAGTCGAACGCGACCGGCTCCGGCACGTCCGCGAACCGCAGTCGCAGACCCTCCGGGCGCACCTCGACGGCCTGCAGGCCCGAGCCCGGCGGGAGTTGACCGACGCCCAGCAGGCCGCCGATCACCAGCGCGTCCACGACCAGGCCCTGCCACCAGATGCCCTTGGCCGTCAGCGCCCAGAAGAGCACCACCAGGGCGACGAGGGTCCACTTCCACACCACCACCGGTACGTAGCGGTGGGCGCGGTGCACGCTGACACCCCCGCCGCTCGGCCCTGCTCCTGCCATCGATGTCCCCAACCCAAACGTTTGGCCCAATCGTTTGGGTTGGATGATAGGCACGGCCCGGCCATGGCACCAGAGGGCAGGAGCAGGCGGGATCAGAGAAGTGACGGGCCGACGGGGCGGCCGCTGGAGGCCCGCTCCACCAGCTCGGGCGCGAGCCGCCGGGACCGGGCCGGCTCACCCGCGATGCGGCGCAGCAGTTCCCGCACCGCGACCCGGCCCTGCTCCGCCATCGGCGACCGGACCGTGGTGAGCGCGACCGGCAGCTCCGCGGCGACCGGGGTGTCGTTGAACCCCGCCAGCGCGAGGTCCCGCCCCGGGCACAGGCCCAGGTCCCGGGCCGCGCCCAGGACGCCGATGGCGGCCAGGTCGTTGACGGCGAACAGGGCGGTGGGGCGGAGGGCGGTGGTCAGCAGAGCCGTCGCCGCCCGACGGCCGCCCGCGGTGTCGAAGGCGCAGTGCCGCACCAGCTCGGCCGGCACCGGCAGACCCGCCTCGGCGTACCGGTCGACGAACCCGGCGGTGCGGTCGGTGCCGGTGCTGGCGAAGGGCTCGCCCGCGACGCAGCCGACCCTGGTGTGCCCCAGCCCCAGGAAGTGCTCGGCCACCAGGCGCCCGCCCTCGTAGTCGTCGCAGGTGACGGCCGGGCGGTCGCCCTCCGTACGGCGGTTGACCAGGACGTGGGGCGTGCGCTGGAGCGCCGGGTCCGACAGGACAGCGCCGTCCAGGTGCGCGTCGCCGATGATGATGCCGTCCACCCGCCTGCCGAGGACCATCGCGATCCGCTCGCGCTGGCGGGCCGGATCGTCCTGGGTGTTGGTGACGAAGGCGGCGAGCCCGTGCCGGGCGGCCTCCTCCTCGATGCCCTCGTAGATGGTCGCGACCACGATCTCGGACAGCCGGGCGAACACCACCCCGATCAGGTTGCTTCGCCGGGTGCGCAGGCTCACGGCGGCGGGGTTCCGGCGGTAGCCCAACTCCGCCGCGAGTTCCCGGACCCGACGCGCCGTCGGCCCGGACGCGGCACGCCGTCCGTCACCGTCGCTCCCGTTCAGGACCCGGGAGACGGTGGAGACGTCCAGCCCCAACTGGTCGGCGATCGCCCTCAGCGTCACCGGGCGGCTCTCGATACCCACGACCGACTCCTTCCTCCACGACCGCCCATTGTGCGCGACCAGCGTGCCGGCGACAGTACCGGGCGGGCCCGGCGGGCCGGGACCAGCGGCCCCTGAGCGGGGGCCGCCCGTCCCGGCGGGGCTCCCGCTCACTCCTCCGCAGGGGTGATTCCGTCCGAGCACGGCCGCCAGCTCGGCCCGCGCGTCGTCACCTCGACGTCGACGGCGGGGGCGGTCTGCAGCGGGTTCATCTGATACCTCCGCGGATACCCCCGACCTTTCAGGAGGTCCGGCCGGGCGCCGCGGCGGCGGGTACGACCGCCGCCACGGTGGTGCCGGTGGTGCCGAGGAGGATGCCGAGGGCGTTGTCGAGCGGGCCGATCGCCGCGAGGCCGCCGGTCCGTTCGACGAAGGAGGCCGCGGCCTCGACCTTGGGCCGCATCGAGCCCTCGGGCAGGTCCAGCGCGCGCAGCTGCGCCGGGGTGGCGGTGAGCAGCGGGCGGGGGCGGGAGGTGCCGAAGGCGGTGAACACGTGGGTGACGTCGGTGAGGATCAACAGCGCGTCCGCGTCGAGCTGTTCGGCCAGCAGCGCGGCCGTGCGGTCCTTGTCGACGACCGCCTCGACGCCGGTCACCAGGCCGGTGACGCGGTCGCGGACGACCGGCACCCCGCCGCCGCCCGCGCAGATCACCACCGTCCGGCCGCCCAGGAGTTGGCGGACGACCGGTGCTTCGAGCACCGCCCTCGGCTCGGGCGAGGGGACGACGCGGCGGCGCACCGGCCCGTCCTGTGCGGTGGACCAGCCGAGTTCGCGGGAGAGCCGGACGGCCTGGCGGTCGGTGAGCGGCTGCCCGATGAACTTGGCGGGGTGGGTGAACGCCGGGTCGTGCGGGTCGACTTCGGTGTGGGTGACGACTGCGGCCACCGCCCTGCTCGGCAGGCGGGCGATGAGTTCCCGGGCGAGCAGGGTGCCGATCATGCCCTGGGTCTGGGCGCCGAGGACGTCCAGCGGGTAGGGCGCGGTGAGGGCCGGGTCGGTCTCGCTCTCGACGGCGAGCAGGCCGATCTGCGGGCCGTTGCCGTGGGTGACGACCACCTCGTGCCCGGCCTCGACGAGTTCGGCGAGCGACCTGGCGGCCTCGCGGACGTGGTGCAACTGGACGTCGGCGTCGGGGTGTTCGCCCCTGCGGAGCAGGGCGTTCCCGCCGAGTGCGGCGACGATGCGCATGATCAGTCCCTTCCGAGGGTGGCGACCAGGATCGCCTTGATGGTGTGCATCCGGTTCTCGGCCTGGTCGAAGACCAGCGAGGCCGGCGATTCGAAGACCTCGTCGGTGACTTCGAGGCCGTCGAGCCCGTGTTCCTCGACGAGTTCCGCGCCCAGGTCGGTGCGGCGGTCGTGCAGGGCGGGCAGGCAGTGCAGGAAGGCGGTGTCCGGATTTCCGGTGGCCGCGAGGGTCTTGGCGTTCACCTGGTAGGGCAGGAGCAGTTCGATCCGCTCCCGCCACTTCGCCGGCTCCTCCCCCATCGAGACCCATACGTCGGTGTAGAGGTAGTCGGCGCCGCGCACGGCCTCCTCGACGTCCTCGACGAGAGTGATCCGGGCACCGCTGCCCAGCGCGAGCTGTCGGCTCGCGGCGACCACCCGCGGCTCCGGCCAGAGCGCGCGCGGTGCGGCGATCCGCACGTCCATGCCCAGCAGACTCCCCATGGTGAGCAGGGAGTTGGCGGTGTTGTTGCGGGCGTCGCCCAGGTAGCAGAAGGAGATGTCGGTGAGCGGACGGCGGCTGTGCTCGCGCATGGTGAAGACGTCGCACAGGCTCTGGGTGGGGTGGCAGGCGTCGGTCAGGCCGTTGTACACGGGCACGCCGGCGTGGTTGGCGAGTTCGGTGACGGCGTTCTGCTCGAAGCCCCTGTACTCGATGGCGTCGTACATCCGGCCGAGGACGCGGGCGGTGTCGGCGATGCTCTCCTTGTGGCCGATGTGCGAGCCGTCCGGGCCGAGGTAGGTGGTCATGGCGCCCTGGTCGGCGGCGGCGACCTCGAAGGCGCAGCGGGTCCGGGTGGAGTTCTTCTCGAAGATCAGGGCGATCCTGCGGCCGGTCAGCCGGGGCGTCTCGGTGCCCGCCCGCCGGGCGGCCTTCAGCTCGGCGGCGAGGTCGAGGAGGTGGTGGATCTCGGCGGCGGTGAAGTGCAGTTCGCTGAGGTAGTGCCGGCCGCGCAGGTCGATGCTCATGGCTGTTGCTCCTCGGGTGGGTTGCTTCGCGGACGGGGTCAGCGGACGGCGTCGCGCTGGATCGGGCAGCTCATGCAGCGCGGGCCGCCCCGGCCGCGGCCGAGCTCGGAGCCGGCGATGGTGACGATCTCGACGCCCTGCTTGCGCAGGTACGTGTTGGTGGTGGTGTTGCGCTCGTAGCCGACGACGACGCCGGGCTCCAGGGCGAGGAAGTTGCTGCCGTCGTCCCACTGCTCGCGCTCGGCGGAGCGGACGTCCTGGTCGGCGGAGAGGAACCGGACCCGCTCCAGGCCGAGGCCCTCGGCGAGGGAGCGGGCGAGGTCGGCGTCGGGGCGGACGTCGAAGCCGGTGGGCCGGTCGGGGGCGGGCACCAGGGTCCACGACCGCAGCGGCTCGGCCAGGCCGGGGTAGCGGGCGAAGGTGTCCCGGTCGATCATCGTCAGGACGGTGTCGAGGTGCATGAAGGCCCGGCTCGCGGGCAGGCGCACGGCGATCACCCGCCGCGCGGCGCCGTACTGGAACAGCTTCTGGGTGAGCTGCTCGACGGCCTGCGGCGTGGTCCGCTCGCCCATGCCGACCATGACCACGCCCTCGCCGACCACGTGGACGTCGCCGCCCTCGATGGTGGTGCCCGTCTCGGGGGCGGTGCCGTCGAACAGCGGAGGGGCGGTCTCGGCGAACAGCGGGTGGAAGCGGTAGACCGCGGCGGTGTGCAGGGTCTCCCGGCGCCGGGCCGGGCGGGCCATCGGGTTGAGGCTGTAGCGGGCGCCGATCCAGCAGGAGTTGTCGCGCGGGAAGAGGTGGTTGGGCAGCGGCGGGAGGGCGAAGTCCTGCTCGCCGAGGGTGTGCCAGCGCAGGCTGTGCGGGTTGCGCAGCGGCAGGTCGTCCTTGAGTACACCGCCGATCAGGTACTCGGCCAGCGTCCGGCCGTCGAGTTCCTCGCACAGCTCCCGGACCGGGTCGACCAGGGCCGGGCCCACGGTCGCCGGGGTGACCACCTGCCCCAGCAGCCATGCCCGGGCCGGTGGCAGTTCGAGGGTCTCGCCGAGCAGGTCGGCGTAGTGGTGGACGCGGACGCCGTGGTCACGCAGCACCTGGGCGAAGGCGTCGTGCTCCTCGCGGGCGCGCTTGGCCCACAGGATGTCGTCGAACAGCAGCTCGTCAACGTTGCGCGGAGTCAGCCGGGACAACTCCAGGCCGGGGCGGTGCAGGATCACCTGGTGCAGGCGGCCGGTCTCGGAATCGACTCGCAGGACGGACATGGGCGGTACTCCTTCGTACTCGGTGCGGGTGGCACGTTCGTGCTCGGTGCGGGCGGCGCGTCCGTGCTCAGTGCAGGTGGCGCGGGGAGAGTGTGCGGCGCAGGGCGGCGGCCAGGCCGGTCGGCCGGGGGGTGGTGGCCCGGTCCGCGCCGCTCGGGGCGGTGTGCGGCCGCTTGAGCCAGATGTAGCCGGGGATGCCGAGCAGGACGGTGAACAGGCCGTAGTAGACGGTCTGGTAGCCGCTGCCCTGGATGGACCAGTACGAGAAGGCCAGGGCGAGCAGCGCGACGGTGACGTCCCGGGCGAACCTGCGGCGGTCGAGCTCGGCGCGGCCCTGGCGGACCAGCCAGTACAGCTGGGCGGCGGCCGACACCAGGTACGGGATGACGGCGGTGAGCACGCTGAGCAGCACGATCTCCGTGAAGACCTGTGTGAACCGGGTGTAGCTGACGACGGTGAGCACCGAGGCGAGGACCGTCGCGGAGACGATGCCGAAGACGGGCACCTCGCGCCGGGTCCTGGTGAAGGCGGCCGGGAAGAGCCCGTCCCGGGCCGCCGCCATCGGCATCTCGGCGCAGATCAGCGTCCAGCCGTTGAGGGCGCCGAGCCCGGAGATGATCGCCGCGGCCGCGACCAGGTTCCCGGCCCAGGTGCCGCCGGCGATGTTGTTCACGGCGTCGGTGAACGGCGCGGTCGAGCCGACGAGCCGGTCGTGCGGAACGGTCCCGAACACCGCGAGGGTGCCCAGCAGGTAGATGCCGGCGCAGGCGAGCGTGCCGTAGACCGTCGCGCGCGGCACGTTGCGCCGCGGGTCCCGGACCCGGCCGGCCGCCACCGAGGCGGTCTCCAGCCCGATGTAGCTGAACAGGGCGATCGCCCCGGCCGCCGAGACCGCCCCGAGCGCCGAGGTGCCCGAGGAGTTGAAGGCGCCGAAGTTGCCGGAGCTGATGAACAGCAGACCGGCCGTCGCCATGAACGCCAGCGGCAGGAACTTCAGGACGGTGGTGACCACCTGGAAGGCCCCGATGCTGCGCACGCCGGCGAGGTTGACGGCGGCGGGCAGCCACAGGCCGGCCAGGGCGATCGCCACGGACCCCCAGGTGTGGTGACCCTTGTTCACGAACACCTCGACGTAGCCGACCCAGGCCACCGCGATGGCCGCGTTGCCCGCCCAGGCGGTGATCCAGTACGACCAGGCGGTCAGAAAGCCCGCGAACTCGCCGAACGCCTCCCGGGCGTAGACGTACGGGCCGCCGCTGCCGGGCGTCCGCTCGGCCAGGCGCCCGAACGTGGCCGCGAGCGCCAGCGCGCCGACGGTCACCAGCGCGAACGCCACCAGTGCGACCGGTCCGTAGGGAGCCAGGGCGGACGGCAGGGCGAACACCCCGGTGCCGATGATGCTGCCGACGACGAGCGCCGTCGCGGCCGGCAGTCCGAAGGATCCGCTCTGCCGCGGCGGCCGGTCGGCCGGCGCTCTTCTGTGCTCGGCTGTGGACATGAAGGTGCTCCTTCGTGACGGGCCAAAGGCCGGGAGCGACTGCGGTTTCCGCGTTCGCTGAGGTTGATCCTCGAAGGGCGGGGGCCTCACGCAGCAGGGGTCAACGGTCCCTCCCGTGGTTGCCGCACGTCCCGGTGTGGACGTCCCGAGAGTCCCGGCAGGGCGCGCCGAACGACTTCGTGCTCCCGGTGCTCGACGTGTGCGCCCCGCGCTCGCCACCGCGCCTCGCGACCCCTCGGGACCAGTGGCCCCGCCTCGGGTCCCGTCGGTCCCTGGGCCACCGTCACGTCCGGCCTCGAGAGTGGCGTCCGGCCACCCACCGGGCGGCGGCCGTCCCCGGGACCCGGTCCCCCACGAAGGAGTTGACGGACATGCCCAGCACTTCCGGACTCGTACGGCCCGTCAAGCGCGCACGGTCGCTGCGCCACCATCTGCGCAGCGCCTGCGGCTCCGCGCGCAACCCGCTGTGCCGCCCGCTGGACCGGGCCCGGAGTCGCGCACTGCTCCTGGCCGCGCTCGCCCTGGTGGTGGCCGCCCTCGCGGGCACCGGCGTCGCGCTCACCGACCTCGCGGCCGGGCAGCGCGGGGCCGCGCTGGCGGCGGCGCACCGCCACCGGCTGGACGCCGTGCTGCTGGCGCCCGCGTACCAGGTGGCCGGTCTGCCCGACGGCATCACGCGGGCCCGGTACCAGGCCTTCGCCGAGTGGACCGCGCCCTCCGGTCAGCGCGTCAGCGACACGGTGGACGTCGACCGGCCGACGTCCACCGGCACCGTCACCCGGATCTGGGTGAACGACGACGGCCGCCCCGCCGCCGCCCCGCCCGGTGCGGTCGACGTCACTGCCCACGGCGCGTTCCTCGGGCTGTTCGTCCTCGCCGCCCTCGCCGCCCTGACCGGCGCGCTCCTCGGCATCCGTCTGCGCGCTCTCGACCGCCGGGCCGACCGGCTCTGGCAGCACTCCTGGACCCGGCTCGAACCGCTCTGGACCGGCCGCACCGCCCACTGACATCCACCGGAGCGTCCCGGCACCGGCCGGCGCGCCGCCACCCTCGACCGCCGACCAGCCCACCGGAAGGAGCCCGCCATGCCGGGACAGCCCCTCGACGACGGCACCGCGCACGCCCTCGTCGCCGCGGCCGCCGCCGCCCCGTCCATCCACAACACCCAGCCCTGGCGCTTCCGCCTCGACCCGACCCAGCGCACCTTCGAGGTGCACGCGGAGGACCGGAACGCCCTACCGCACTCCGACCCGGACGCCCGCGCGGTCCACCTCTCGATCGGCGCCGCGCTGTGCAACCTCGCCGCGGCGGCCGTCCACCTGGGCTGGGAACCCGTCGTGCGGCTGCTGCCCGGGCCCGGCGGTCCCGGTCCGCTGGCCACCGTCCGCCTCGCGGGCGCCCCGCGCGCCGCCCTGCTGCGCCGGCCCGACCTGAACCAGGCCATCTGGCGCCGCCGCAGCAGTCGGCTGCCGTTCCTCCCCGACCCGGTACCCGGCCCCGTCCTCGCCGAACTCGCCGAGGCCGCCCGAACCGACGGCGCCCAGCTCCGCCGCCCGGGCGCGGACGAGCGCGACAGGCTGCTCGACCTCACCGCCGAAGCCGAACAGCGCTCGGCCGCCGACCCGCACCGACGGGCCGAGAACCTCGCCTGCCTCGCCGCCCCCGGCGCGGCCACGGGCCTGCCCGGCTACGCCCTCGGCCCGCGGGACGGCGCCGGTCGACTGCCGGTGCGCGCCTTCGCAGACCCCACGGGCGGAGTGGCCGCGGAGCGGGCGGCCTTCGAAGCCGAACCGCAGCTGCTCCTGCTCACCACCCGCCACGACCGACGGGCGGACTGGCTGCGGGCCGGCCAGGCCGTGCAGCACGTCCTCCTGCTCCTCACCCTGCACGGCCTGCGCGCCTCCGTCCTGCACCAGGCCCTGGAGTGGCCCGACCTGCGGAGCCGGATGGCCGGCCCCGGGCCCGAGCGCGGCGCCCCGCAGATGCTGCTGCGGATCGGGTACGGACCGGCCGGCTTCCCCACCCCGCGGCACCCCACGACCGTCCTCCTCGAACAGCCCGGAGTCCTGACACCCGTCCGGTGACCGGTCCTCCTTCGACGACGAGGAGGCCCCTCATCGACTCGATCACGGCGGGCGCCACCGGCTACGCGCCGAAGCAGATCAGCGGGACCGACCTGGTCACCGCGATCCGCACCGTCGCCGCCGGTCAGTCCATGCTCGATCCCGACGCCACCGGCCGCGTGCCGGCCCGGCCGCGCCGCAACCACGCTCCGCGAGGGGCTGACGAACCGGCAGATCGGCGAGCGGCTGTACCTCGCCGAGAAGACGGTGAAGAACCACATCTCCCGGCTGCTCGCCGAACTCGGCGTCGAGCGGCGAGTCCAGGCCGCCCTGATCGCCAACCGGCCCTCACCCCCGCGTAACGCCGGGCCCTCGGCCCCCCCGGGCCCGGTCCGCTCGGCGGTCGGGCAGGGACCGAACGGCCCTCCCCCGTTCCGCGTGCGACGCGAACAATCGAAGGCATGGAACCCGACCGCATCCCCACCGCGCACGCGGCCCTGGACGAGCAGCACTGCTTCCGCCTGCTGGCCAGCAGCTCGGTCGGCCGCGTCGTCTACACGGTCGGCGCCCTGCCAGCCGTCCTGCCGGTCCCCTACCGGATCGGCGGGGACGGCAGCGTGCTGCTGCGCGTCGCCGCCCGCTCCGAGCTGGTCCGCGCGGTCTCCGGGGCGCTGGTGGCGTTCGAAGCGGGCGAGATCGACGGGACGGACGGAACCGGCTGGAGCGTGACCGTGCTGGGACGGGCCGACGTCTCGGAGGTCTCCGACGAGGAGGCCCCGTCCGGCGGCGAGGCCCCGTCCGACGAGGAGGCCCCGGCCGGCGGCGAGGCCCCGGCCGGCCGGGAGGCCCCGTCCGGCCGGGAGGCCCGCGTCGCAGAGGTGCCGTCCGCCCCGGTGGTCCGGCTGCCGCGCCAGGTCTCGATCCGGATCCGGCCCGAACTGGTCACCGGCCTCCTGCTGCCGGACACCCGGCCCTGACCGCGGGAACACTCCGGCCAACCGGTCAGACCGGTAGCGGGACCGACCAGACCACCCGGGTGCCCCCCTCCGCCGGGCGGACCAGCTCGAACGACCCGCCCAACGTCTCCGCCCGCTCCGCCAGGTTCCGCAGCCCGCTGCGCCGCCCCTGCTCGGGGACGCCGACCCCGTCGTCCTGCACGGACACCACCACCCGACCCGCCGCCGCCTGGAGCGTGACCTCGACCCTGCCCGCCCCCGCGTGCCGGGCCGTGTTGCTCAGCGCCTCGGCCAGGACGGCGAGGACGTGCTCGGCCACCTCCGACGGGACATCCGTGTCCAACAGGCCCTCCATGCTCAGCCGCGGCGCGAACCCGAGCACCGCCTGCGCCTGCTCCACCGTCCGGACGGCCCTGGCCCGCAGGCCGTGGCCGGTGGCATCCTCCCTGGCCCGGAGCCCGAAGATGGTCGACCTGATGATCTTGATGGTCTCGTCCAGGTCCCCCACCGCACGCAGCACCCGGTCCGAGGCGGTGGCGTGGTCGATGAACCGGGCGGCGCTCTGCAGCGTCATCCCCGTGGCGAACAGCCGCTGGATGGCCAGGTCGTGCAGGTCGCGGGCGATCCGGTCGCGGTCTTCCAGCATCGCCAGCTGCTCGGCGTCCCGGCGGCGTTCCGCCAGCTCCAGGGCCAGCGCGGCCTGGTCGGCGAAGCCCAGCAGCGGGCCGATCTCCCGCTCCGTGAACTCGGGCCGGCCCGCCTCCCTGGCCAGCAAGAGCACGCCGTCGATCTGCCCCTCGGCCCGGCCCAGCGGCACCGCGACCGCCGGTCCGAGCCCGGCGAAGCGGCTCGGACCGGCGGAGAGACGGGGATCGCCTGCCAGGTCCGCCGTGGTCACCGGCACCCCCGAGGCGCAGGCCGCACCCGACAGCGACCCCTCCAGCGGCACCACTAGGCCCGACCGGCCGGCCGCGTCGCCGCCGAGCGCCAGTTCCACCCGGACCGTTCCCGTCCCCGGCACCGGAACGGAGACGTCCGCCAGGTCCGCGCCGGTGATCTCCCGCGCCCGCTGAGCGATCAGCTCCAGCACCTCGGAGCGGGATCCGCCGGACAGCAGGGCGCGGGTGATCTCCGCACTCGCGCTCAGCCAGTGCTGCTGGCGCTGGGCCTCCTCGTACAGCCGGGCGTTGTCGACCGCCACCCCTGCCGCCACGGCCAGCGTGGAGATCACCGCCTCGTCGTCGGCGTCGAACTCCTCCCCGCCCTGCTTGTCGGTCAGGTAGAGGTTGCCGAACACCTCGTCGCGCACGCGCACCGGCACCCCGAGGAAGGTCCGCATCACGGGATGGTGCGCCGGGCAGCCCACCGACGACGCGTGCTCGGAGAGGTCGGCCAACCGCAGCGGCGCCGGGTGGCGGATCAGCTCGCCGAGCAGGCCCCTGCCGGTCGGGTAGGGGCCGATCCGTTCGATCTCCTCGTCCGACAGGCCGACCGTGTGGAACTGCGAGAGGGTCTCCCCGTCCGGCGCGATCACCCCGAGCGCCGCGTAGCGGGCGTCCACCAGGACGGCCGCGGCCTCCACGATCCTGCGCAGCACCTGCGTCAGGTCCAGCTCCCGGCCGACCGACAGCACCGCCTCCAGCAGGCTGTGCACCCGGTCCCGGGTGCCCCGGGCCGCGTCGATCCGGGCCTGGAGCTCCTCCAGCAGCTCGTCCAGCCGCAGTTGCGGCATCCGAGACCGTACCGCCTCGCTGCTCACGAGCACCCTCCTCATCGCCGCGGTCGCCGCCGATTGTCGCAGATGGCGCCGAACGGCGGGTGGCCACCACACCACTTCCGCCCTCCCCACGGCCCCTCGTCCCGGGACCTTCGGTTCGCGACCGGGGCTGGTCGGCCCCTGTATCCGGGCACCGACCCGGCGGGAGTCTGGTCACCGGACGGGACCGCGGCCGCCGGTGCCGCGGCCGTCCGCTGACCAGGGAGGTCACTGACATGTCGCACGACGTGGTGGTGGGGATCGACGGCTCGACGCAGAGCGCGGCGGCGGCCGGATGGGCCGCCCGGGAGGCCCGGCGGAACGGGCTCGCACTGCGGATGGTCCACGTCGCCGGGGGCGAGGTCGACGCCCTGGAGCGCGAACTGGGCGGCGGGAACGCGCTGCCGCGGCCGGTGGCGGCGATCCGGGACCGGATCACGGCCGCGCTGCCGGAGCTGGCGGTCTCCTGCGAGATCGTCCCCGGGAACCCGGCCTACGCGCTGGCCGCCACGTCCCGGCGGTCCTCGGTGCTGGTCCTCGGGTCGCGTGGCCTCGGCGGCTTCACCGGGCTGCTGGTCGGCTCGGTCGGGCTGCGCGCCGCCGCCCGGACCGACTGCCCGGTGGTGCTGGTCCCCGCGGGAGCGGGCGGCCCCGCCGAGTCGGACGGACCCGCGGGACCGGAAGTGACGGAGGAACCGGCCGCAGCGCCCGGCGAGGTCGTCGTCGGCGTGCAGGGCGACCGGCCCTGCGACGCCGTGCTCGCCTTCGCCTTCCAGCACGCGGCCGCCACGGGCGCCCGTCTGCGGGTGATGGAGAGCCGCGACACCTACCACGGCCCGTACACCACCGAGGCGCCGGTGGGCGTGTGGGAGATCGGGGAGTCGCTGGCGGCCTCCGAGCAGGTGCGGCTCCAGGACGCGCTGGCGCGCTGGCGGGACAAGTTCCCCAAGGTCCGCACCGAGGCGGAGGTGTGCGCCTGGAGCCCGGGCCGGATGCTCGTGGAGGCCTCCCGCACCGCCTCGCTGGTCGTGCTCGGGCGGCGCGCGCCCGCGCACCCGATGGCCGGACCCCGGCTGGGGGCGGTGGCCCAGTCGGTGCTGCACCACACCCACTGCCCCGTCGCCGTCGTGCCGCACCGTTGAACCACCGGTCGCACCCGGGTCCCTGACACGGGACCAACCGCGTAGCGGACCCGGGACCTTCGGCCGCGAGCGGGTCCCATTGGGCCGATCCCCCGGCGCCCCGCACGAGGAAGCCTGGAGGGGACGGCGCGCGCGGCACCCGCCCGGCGCCCTGACATCGGACGATGATCCGGAAAGGCAGTCCAGCATGGCCCGTCGCCCGCTTCCCGAGTCGAAGGCGGCTCCCGAGAGCAGCAGCCTTCCCACCCCCGAGCCGACCGCCGTCGACGCCCTGGTGCGCAACGCGCTCGACGCGCTGGCCGCGTACGCCTCCTTCACCCAGGAGCAAGTCGACCACATCGTCAAGAAGGCCTCGCTGGCCGCACTGGAACGGCACACCGCGCTCGCGGTGCTGGCCGTGGAGGAGACCGGCCGCGGGGTCTTCGAGGACAAGGCGGTCAAGAACGTCTTCGCCTGCGAGAACGTCACCCATGTGATGGCCCGGACCAGGACGGTCGGGGTCGTCCACCGGGACGAGATCGACGGCATCGTGGAGATCGCCGAGCCGGTCGGCGTGGTCGCGGGCATCACCCCGGTGACCAACCCGACCTCGACCGTGATCTTCAAGTGCCTGCTGGCGCTGAAGACCCGCAACCCGATCGTCTTCGCCTTCCACCCCTCGGCCCAGCGCTGCTCCGCCGAGGCCGCCCGGATCGTCCGGGACGCGGCAGTGGCGGCCGGCGCGCCGGCGCACTGCGTCCAGTGGATCGCCGAGCCGTCGATGGACGCCACCCACGCCCTGATGAACCATCCGGACGTCGCCACCATCCTGGCCACCGGCGGCAACGCGATGGTGCGGGCCGCGTACTCGTGCGGCAAGCCGGCCCTGGGCGTCGGCGCGGGCAACGTGCCGGCGTACGTCGAGCGCGGCGCGGACCTCAAGCGGGCGGTGAACGACATCGTGCTGTCCAAGTCCTTCGACAACGGCATGATCTGCGCCTCCGAGCAGGCCGTCGTGCTGGACGCCGGGATCCGGGACGCGGCGCTGGCCGAGTTCCGCAAGCTGAAGGCGCACCACGCGAGCGCCGAGGAGAAGGCGCTGCTGGAGCGGTACCTGTTCGGGGCCGGCGACGGCGCCTCCTGCTCGGGGGCGCGGCTGAACTCCCAGGCGGTGGGTCGCTCGGCGGCGCAGGTCGCCGAGGCGGCGGGCTTCGTGGTGCCGGCCGACACCTCGGTGATCCTGGCCGACTGCGACCAGGTGGGGCCGCAGGAGCCGCTGACCCGGGAGAAGCTGTGTCCGGTGCTGGCCGTGCTGACCGCCGGTTCACGTCAGGAGGGCGTCGAACTGGCCGCCGCTATGGTGGAGTTCGACGGCCTGGGACATTCCGCCGCGGTGCACACCGAGGACGCGGCGTTCGTGGAGGAGTTCGGGCACGCGGTCAAGGCCTGCCGGATCATCTGGAACGCGCCCAGCTCGCACGGTGGCATCGGCGACGTCTACAACGCCTTCACGCCCTCGCTGACCCTGGGCTGCGGCAGCTACGGGCACAACTCGGTGTCCGGGAACGTCTCGGCGCTGAACCTCCTCAACATCAAGCGGATCGGGCGGCGCAACACCAACATGCAGTGGTTCAAGGTCCCGCCGAAGATCTACTTCGAGCGCAACTCGGTCAAGTACCTGGCGAGCATGCCGAACGCGCACCGGATCGTCGTCGTCACCGACCGGACCATGGTGGAGATCGGCCACCTGGAGCGGATCCGGGGCGTGCTCGGCCGGCGCCGTGACCCGGTCGAGGTGCGGGTCATCGACTCCGTCGAGCCGAATCCGAGCATCGACACCGTCCGCAAGGGCGCCGCGCTGATGCGGGAGTTCGAGCCGGACACGATCATCGCGCTGGGCGGCGGCTCGCCGATGGACGCCGCCAAGGTGATGTGGCTGATGTACGAGCACCCGGAGGTGGAGTTCGCGGACCTGAAGGAGAAGTTCTTCGACATCCGCAAGCGCGCCTTCACCTTCCCCGACCTGGGCGAGAAGGCCAAGCTGGTGTGCGTTCCGACCACCTCGGGCACCGGCAGCGAGGTCACCCCGTTCGCGGTCATCACCGACACCGCCACCGGCCAGAAGTACCCGCTCGCCGACTACGCGCTCACCCCGAGCGTGGCCATCGTGGACCCGGCGCTGACCACCCGGCTGCCGAAGGACGTCACCGCGGACACCGGCTTCGACGCGCTCACCCACTGCATCGAGACCTACGTGTCCGTCTACGCCAACGACTTCACCGACGGGCTGGCGCTGCAGGGCATCAAGCTGATCTTCGAGAACCTGGAGCGCGCGGTCCTCGACGGCCCGGACGACCCGGTGGCACGGGAGAGGATGCACAACGCCGGGACGATCGCCGGAATGGCCTTCGGCTCCGCCTTCCTCGGGGTGGTGCACGCCATGGCCCACACCCTCGGCGGCACCTTCCACGTCGCCCACGGCCGCACCAACGCCCTACTGCTGCCGCACGTGATCCGCTGGAACGGCTCCGCCCCGGCGAAGGTCACTGGCTGGCCGAAGTACCGCAGCTACACCGCCCCCGAGCGCTACCAGGCCATCGCCCGGATGCTCGGCCTGCCGGCCGCCACCCCCGAGCAGGGCGTCGAAGCCCTCGCGGCGGCGGTCGAGGAACTACGCGACAAGGTCGGCATCCCGCGCTCCTTCAAGGCGGCCGGAGTGGACGAGGCGGCCTTCCTCGTCGCCCTGCCGCAGCAGGCGATGAACGCCTACGAGGACCAGTGCGCCCCCGCCAACCCCCGGATGCCGATGGTCGCCGACATGCAGCAGCTGATGCGCCGGGCCTACTACGGCGACCAGGCCTGAGAGAGGACACCGCGATGACCACCTCGCAGCACAAGCGGACCACCGACATCGCCGGCGCCTGGGACGGCTTCAAGGGCGGCCTGTGGCGCGACGCGATCGACGTCCGCGACTTCATCCAGCACAACTACACCCCGTACCGGGGCGACGCGGCCTTCCTGGCCGGCCCGACCGAGCGGACCACCGAGGTGTGGCGGCAGATCACCGCCCGCTTCCCCGAGGAGCGGGCCCGGGGCGTGTACGACGTCGCCCACGACATCCCGTCCACCATCACCGCGCACGCGCCCGGATACATCGACCGGGAGCGCGAGTTGATCGTCGGCCTGCAGACCGACGCCCCGCTCAAGCGGGCGATCATGCCCAACGGCGGCTGGCGGATGGTCGCCGGCGCGCTGCGCACCTACGGCTACCCGGTCGACCCGGAACTGGAGAAGGTCTTCACCCGGTACCGCAAGACCCACAACGACGGCGTGTTCGACGCCTACACCCCCGAGATCCGGGCCGCCCGCAAGGCCGGCCTGATCACCGGCCTGCCGGACGCCTACGGGCGCGGCCGCATCATCGGCGACTACCGCCGCGTCGCCCTCTACGGCGTGGACCGGCTGGTCGCGGCCAAGCTCGCCGAGAAGGCCGGGCTGGACCCGGCGCCCACCGACCCGGCGCGGCTGGAGGAGACCATCCGCGGGCGCGAGGAACTCGCCGAACAGATCCGGGCGTTGGGCGAGCTCAAGGAGATGGCCTCGGCGTACGGGTACGACATCTCGGGCCCGGCCGCGACCGCCCGCGAGGCGATCCAGTGGCTCTACTTCGCCTACCTGGCGGCGATCAAGGAGCAGAACGGCGCGGCGATGTCGCTCGGCCGCACCTCGACCTTCCTCGACGTCTACCTCCAGCGCGACCTGGCCGACGGTCTGCTGACGGAAAGCCAGGCCCAGGAGCTGGTGGACGACTTCGTCATCAAGCTGCGGATCGTCCGCTTCCTGCGCACCCCCGAGTACGACGAGCTGTTCTCCGGGGACCCGACCTGGGTCACCGAGTCGATCGGCGGCATGGGCGCGGACGGGCGGACGCTGGTCACCCGGACGTCCTTCCGCTACCTGCAGACCCTCTACAACCTGGGGCCGGCGCCCGAGCCCAACATGACGGTCTTCTGGTCGCCGCAACTCCCTGCGGGATTCAAGGAGTTCTGCGCCCGGGTGTCGATCGACACCTCCTCGGTGCAGTACGAGTCCGACGAGCTGATGCGCCCGCGCTTCGGCGACGACACCGCGATCGCCTGCTGCGTCTCCGCCATGGAGGTCGGCAAGCAGATGCAGTTCTTCGGCGCCCGCGTCAACCTCGCCAAGACCCTCCTCTACGCGATCAACGGCGGCCGGGACGAGCTGACCGGCGCCCAGGTCGGCCCGGCCACCGAGCCGGTCGGCGGAGCAGTGCTCGACTACGACGAGGTACTGGCCCGCCTCGACGAGCAGTTGGAGTGGCTGGCCGGGACGTACGTCCACGCGCTCGACGTCATCCACTACATGCACGACAGGTACGCCTACGAGCGGATCGAGATGGCCCTGCACGACCGGGACGTCCGGCGCACCATGGCCTGCGGCATCGCCGGACTCGCCGTGGCCGCCGACTCGCTGTCCGCGATCAGGTACGCCGAGGTCAGGCCGGTGCGGGACGAGACCGGCCTGGTCACCGACTACCTGGTCGACGGCGACTACCCGGCGTACGGCAACAACGACGACCGGGCGGACGCCATCGCGGTGTGGCTGGTCGAGGAGTTCATGGCGAAGGTGCGCAAGCACCCCACCTATCGGGGCGCCGAACACACCCAGTCCGTCCTGACCATCACCTCCAACGTCGTCTACGGCAAGAAGACCGGCAACACCCCGGACGGACGGCGGGCCGGCGAGCCCTTCTCCCCCGGCGCCAACCCGATGAACGGGCGTGACGCCCACGGTTACGTGGCGAGCGCGCTGTCCGTCGCCAAACTGCCCTACGACCACGCCGAGGACGGCATCTCGCTCACCAACACCGTCACCCCGGACGCGCTCGGCCGCACCCCCGAGGACCGGGTGAGCAACCTGGTCGGCGTGCTGGACGGCTACACCACCTGCCGCGGCTTCCACATGAACGTCAACGTCCTCGACCGGGACACCCTGCTGGACGCCATGGACCACCCGGAGAGGTACCCGCAGCTCACCATCCGGGTCAGCGGCTACGCGGTCAACTTCGTCCGGCTCACCCGCGAGCAGCAACTCGACGTGATCGGCCGCACCTTCCACGACGCCCTGTAGCCCTCGCCCCCGCTCGCGGTGCCGACGCCTCCCCGACCGAGGGCGTCGGCACCGCGCCTCGCAGGAAGAGCCCCCATGCCCTCCACCGCCAAGCCCCCGGTCACCGGCGTGCTGCACTCCTGGGACCTGTCCACCGGCGTCGACGGCCCCGGCACCCGCTTCGTCGCCTTCCTGGCCGGCTGCCCGCTGCGCTGCCTCTACTGCCACAACCCCGACACCCGGTCGATGCGGCACGGACGGCCCTGCACGGCCGACGAGATCGTCCGGGAGGCCGCCAAGTACACCGCCTTCGTCCACGCCTCCGGCGGCGGTGCCACCATCAGCGGCGGCGAACCACTGCTCCAACCCGCCCTCACCGGCGAGCTGTTGCACCGCCTCAAGCACGAACTCGGCCTGCACACCGCGCTGGACACCTCTGGCTTCCTCGGTGCCCGTGCCACCGACGCGCTGCTCGCCGACACCGACCTCGTCCTGCTCGACATCAAGTCCTGGGACCGCGCCCTCTACCACCACCTGACCGGGCAACGGCTCGCCCCCACCCTGGACTTCGCCCGCCGCCTCGCCGACCTCGGCACCGAGGTCTGGGTCCGCTTCGTCCTCGTCCCGCACCTGACCGACCCCGCCGCCAACGTCGAGGGCGTCGCCGCCTTCGCCGCCTCGCTCGGCAACGTCACCCGGGTCGACGTCCTGCCCTTCCACAAGCTGGGCGCCCCCAAGTGGCACGCACTCGGCCTCGGCTTCCCCCTCGCCGACACCCCGGTGCCCACCCCGGCGCAGGTCGCCGAGGCCCGATCGGTGTTCGCCGCGCACGGACTGCACGCGGTCTGAACATCGGCGTCGGCCCGGAGCCCGCGCGGGGCATCGCCGCTCGCCGTCCTCGTTCAACCCGACGTGGCCGGGCGAAGGCGCCTGCGGATGTGGCGAGGAGTCAGCAGGTCCTGGTCCGCGAGGATGTCCAGGAAGGCGGCGCTGACGGGGTCCGGGGTGGTGCGGGTGTAGGCGGTCAGCGGACGGCTGACCGGGGGGTCGGGGCGCAGGACGGCACCGTTGAAGTGGGGCGGGATGGCGTTGGCGGGGACGAGGGTGGGGCCGAGTCCGGTGGCGGCGTACTTGGCCGCGGCGGGGGCCTGTTCGGTGCGGACCGCGGCCTCGGGGCGGAAGCCGGCGGTGGCGCATGCCCGGTCGAGGACGTCGGCCAGGCCGCTGTCGGGCGTGTAGTGCACCCACTCCCGCTCGGCGAGGCCGGCCAGATCGATGCGGGGCGCGCGCGTGTTCCGGGCCGCGGGGTCGTCGGTCCGGGTCACCACGAGGAATTCCTCCGTGCCGAGGTGGCGGACCGGCCCCTCCCAGCCCGGTGGCGGCGGTCCGACGGCGATGTCGGCCTCACCGGCGGTCATGGCGGCAGTCAGCTCCTCGGTGCGTCGGTGTTCGAACAGGCGGACCCGTACGCCCGGGTGGTGGCGGCGCCAGGTGCCGAGGGCGGCGGGCAGCAGACCGTGGCTGATGGAGTAGAGGGTGGCGAGGTGGAGTTCGCCGGTGGCGAGGCCGGCGGCCCGGCGGGCCGCGGTGGTGGCGCGCCGGGCCTCGGCGAGTGCGGCGCGGGCGTGCGGGAGCATGGCCCGCCCCGCGGGGGTGGGGCGCACGGCGCGGGGCAGGCGTTCCAGCAGCGGGCCGCCGATCTCGCGTTCCAGGGCCTGGAACTGGTGGGAGAGTCCAGGCTGGGTGATGTGCAGGCGCTCTGCGGCGCGGGTGAAGGAGCCCTCGTCGACGATCGTCACCAGGTACTCGAACTGTCGCAGCGTTGGCATGTGCTCAGCCTATGGGTTTCATAGGAAACATTCCTTGGACGCATGGCGGCCCCGGTTCGCAGGATGGTGCCCTGACCGGCGACCGGTGCCGCCCGCGCCGCGCTCGCGCAGATCGTCTCGACCCTGCGCGAAACGCTCCACCCACGACAGGAGACCCCGTGAACACTCCCCCGCCCGGGCCCGCGATCACCGTGGGCAACATCGCCCTGTCCTTCCACCGCGCCGCCGCGGCCGTCACCCGCCGGGTCCTGGAGGCCCACGGCCACCGGGTCGAGAGCATCGAGGCCCCGCACGAACAGCTCTTCCGGCTCCAGGCCGACGGCCGGGTCGACGTCCTGGTCTCCGCCTGGCTGCCCTCCAGCCACGACACCTACCTGTCGGCCCACCGGGAGCGGGTACACGTGCTCGCCCCGCACTACCACCCTCACTGCGTGTGGGCGGTGCCGCCGTACGTCCCGGCCGACGCGGTGCGCGAGGTACGCGACCTCTCGCGCCCCGACGTGGCCGCCCGCATGACGCGCGCCATCGACGGCATCAACCCGGGCGCCGGCATCAGCCGTTTCTCCGCCCGGGTGGTCGCCGCCTACGGCCTCGACCGGGTCGGCTACACGTTCACCCCCGGCACCGAGGCCGGGTTCATCGCCCGCGTCGAGCAGGGGATCGCCGACCGTGAGTGGTTCCTCATCCCGCTCTGGCGCCCGCAGTACCTCAACCGCCGTCACGACCTTCGCCCGCTGGCCGAGCCCAAGGGCCTGCTGGGCACCGTCGACGCCGCCTCCCCCGTCATCCGACGGGCGAGCATCGACCTCGTCCACCCCGACGCACTGGCCCGCCTCGACGCCCTCCACCTGGGCAACGACGGCGTCGAGGAACTCGACGCCTGGATCAACGACGACGGCCTCACCCCGTTGCAGGCCGCCGACCGCTACCTCACGGCCCACCCGTAGGCCGCACGCGGACCGGGCGGTCCGGGACGAGGCCCGGTGGACTGCCGCAGGTTCCGTCGGGGCGGCTAGGACGACAGCGGCGGGGACTGCGCAGGAGCGTCGGCACCTCCGTGGCGCAGCGTCTCCAGGGATGAGCCGCGTCGGCGCCGGACCAGCTCGCGCAGGGTGCTGACGTTGCGGTAGCCGACCCGGCCGGCGATGGCCTCGGCGCTGAGCGTGGTGGTGCGCAGCAAGAAGGTGGCCTCGTCCAGTCGGATGTCCTGGACGAAGTCCAGGGGTGATCTGCCGAGGACGGTCTGCGCGGTGCGCTGCAGGGTCCGCTGGCTCACGCCGAGCGTGCGGGCGGCTTCGGCCAGCGGGGGCGGATCGGCCAGGTGTGCGCGGGCCCACCGTTCGAAGGCGGCCATCAGCGGATCCGCCTGGGCCAGCTGGGTGGGGAGCGCGAAGGCGGCCTGCGACGGCCGGTCCCCGATCAGCAGGTACCGGGCGACGAGGTCGGCGAGGGCGGGGCTGTACCGCTGCACCACCCACAAGGCGAGGTCGATGTGGGCGAAGGCCGCGCCCGCGGTGGTGACCGGGCCGTCCTGGATCAGTGTCCGTGAGTCCTCCAGCACCACACCGGGGTACCGGGCGCGGAAGGCGGGACCCAACCACCAACTCGTCGTCGCACGCTTGCGCTCGAGCGTGCCCGACTCGGCCAGGAAGAACGCTCCGCTGCACGCGGCGGCCAGCGGGGTTCCGGAGGCGGCGGAGGCGGCGGCGAGGTCGAGCAGCCAGGCATTGGCGGGCGCGCGGACCGCCGCGACCACCCGGTCGGGGGCCTGGAAGCCCACCGCCGGCATCAGCAACAGGTCGGTCACGTGCGTGAGCTCCCCGGCCGGAACGGTCGCCAGGCTCAGCCCGTTCCCGGTGCGGACCTGCGGCCCGCCGCCGACCACGGTCACCGAGAACGGCGGCGCGCCACCGTCCCGCGCGCTCAGCGAGTTCGCCGCGCCGAGCACGTCCATGATCGCCGAAAGTCCCGAGTCGAAGACGCCGTCCACCGCCGCCATCACAATCCGCATGGCGCAAACGGTACTCGAAACGTCGTTTCCGCCGCTCGCGGCAGATCGACCGTGACCATAGCGTCTTCCCCGGGCCGGAATTCCACTCTCCGGCCCGCCACCGCGAAGCCATCGAGGGCGTCGCGGCTTCCCGACTCACCATGGAGATCCCGTCATGACCCTGAAGCTCGGAGTCCTCGCACTGCTGACCGCCAAGCCGGGCAAGGAAGCGGACCTGGCCGCCTTCCTGGACGCCGGCCGCGCCGTCGTCGAGGACGAACCCGGCACCCGGGTCTGGTACGCGTTCCAGGTCGACGGCGCGACCTTCGGCATCTTCGACGCCTTCGCCGACGAGGACGCGCGCCAGGCCCACCTCACCGGCCGCATCCCGGCGGCCCTGTCCGAGGTCGGCCCGGAACTGCTCGCCGCCGCCCCCGACATCCGCCTGGTCGACGTCCTCGCGGTCAAGAACGCATCCTGAAGGAGCTGCCGCCGCGCCCGGCCTCTGCGCCGGGTGCGGTTCGCCGACGCCCGCGTCGCCCTGGAGGCCTGGCGGTGACGCGCCACGGCCACGGGATCAAGGTGTAGGTGCGTTGCCGTAGACGTATTCACGTGGTCCCTCTGAGGTCTGTGCGCGTCGGGCCGGACGCCCGGCGCCGGCGTAGAGTCAGGTGCCCGTGCCTGGCGGGCCATCGGGGTCGTCGGGGTACACGGGGGCATCGAGGAGGGGCCGACCAGCACGCCGACGTGATCAACCACCCCGCGACATCACCAGTTCGACCTCAGCAGTCGGCCTCCAGCAGCGGGGCTTCACCTTGCCGACGTTGTGCGGAAGCTCCCCTCCCCGGCTTCCCTCGGCGGGTTCGCTCCGCCCATGCGGCCACCGGAGGTCCTGCCGCACCCAGGCCCGCGAAGAAAGCGCCGAGGAGCAGCCAACCCGCGTGTCCGAGCGCAAGGACTGCTCCGGTCAGGATCATCGGGGCGAGGGCTTGGCCTGCGTCGAAGCCGATACCGAAGAGTCCCTGATACTGCCCTTGGGCATGGTCGGGTGCGAGACCGAAGCCGAGCGCGAAGCCGCCCGACGACTCCCACACCTCTCCAACGCTGTGGATGCACACGGCCAGGACCGCGAGCACCGGTGCGACCCACGCGGGAACCTCAGCTGTCAGTGCCATCAACGGACAGCTGATGAGGAACAGGAGCCCGGCGAGACGGAAGGCGCGGCCGCCCTGTCGTGGGGTTTCCACCTTGGCGCCGAGTCTGCTCTGGAGCAGCGCGCAGACGCCGCTGTTGATCGCGTAGACCGCTGCCACGGTCCAGCGCGGTGCGTCGGTGTGGCCGGTGAGCCAGATCGGCAGCAGTAGGGAGACGGTCTGGTACTGCAGGCCCATGGCGCTGTAGAGCGCAACGAAGGACACGTACGGCCGGTCGGCCAGGACGGACCACTGACGGTGCTCCTCGGGCCGGGGCAGAGGCCGGTAGCTCGGGACGCCCAGGAATGCGATCAGTCCCGCGCAGGCGAAGCTGGCGGCGTTTGCGAGGATCAGCCAGGTGTAGGCAGGGCGAGTGTTGATCTGGATGGCGAAGGCCGCGCCCAGGGTGCCCACGACGACGCCGAGATTGACGAAGGTCCGGAGTCTGGCCCGGAAGGCGGCAGGGCGTTCACCACCGACTCTTGCGATGAGCGCACCGCCTGCGGCGCCGCCTGCCGTGGCAGCCAGCCGGTCCAGAGTGGCGACGAGCGTGAACGCGAGCCAACTGTCGATGAAGACGAAAGCCGCCATGGTGGCGGCCTGCAGGGCGAGGGCCATCAGCCAGATCGCGCGTGGCCCGTACCGGTCGGCCAGATTCCCCGCCGGTATGCCGGCCGCCAAGCCGCTGAGGCCGGCGATCGTCAGACCCGCTCCTACCTGTGTGGCGGGCAGGTGCACCACGAACGTGAAGTAGAGGATGGCAGCGGTGTTGAAGAGACCATTGCCCACCCTGTTGACGAAACTGGCGGTGATCAGCGCTCGCTGCGGGCCGAAAGTCGGCTCGCCGAAAACCCGTTGCCCGGACCCCCTCCTGACCATGTCGATCAGGCTAACAGGGCACATCGTGTGCGGTCGACGTGACCCGGCCCCTGTGTCCGCTCCGCACGATACGGTTCATGGCCTGCAACTGGAGGTGGGGCATGGGTCGTTGGGGAATCGGGACAGGGTACCCGAATGATCAGCGAACCTGACCAGCACCCGAACAACCCGCGGATTCCGGCGGCTCCGCTCACCATGCGCTGATGACCGGCGCGTCGGGTTCGTGCTGCCGCCAGGCCTCGTCGAGGCGCGCGAGCCGGTCCGCGGCGGCGATGCCGCGTAGGGACGCGACCTTGCCGTCGCTCACTTCGAACGCCACGGCGCCCACGACCCGGTCGCCGACCACGGCGAGGACGGCCGGGGAGCCGTTGACCAGCGCGATGTGCATCGCGGGGGAGCCGCCGGCCAGCCGCCGCTTCGCCGGAGTCGGCTTGAAGCCGGCCCGCACGCAGAGGGCGACGCGCTCGCGCGTCTCGTACCGCAGCAGCCGCCTCGCCAGTCCGGCGCCGTCCGAGACCATGGTCACGTCGGCGGTGAGCATCGCCACCAGTCGTTCGGTGCGCCCCGACGTGGCGGCGGCGAGGAACGCCTCGACGATCCGGCGCGCGGACGCCGGGTCCACCTCGCCGCCGCGGCGCTCGGCGGCGACCCGGCGGCGGGCCCGGTGGACATGCTGCTGGCTCGCGGACTCGGTGATGCCGAGGATCCCGGCGATCTCGGCGTGGGGGTAGGAGAAGGCCTCGCGCAGGACGTAAGCGGCCCGCTCGACCGGCGAGAGGCGCTCCATGAGGGTCAGTACGGCCAGGGACACCGATTCGCGCTGCTCGAAGGTGTCGGCGGGGCCGAGCATCGGGTCACCCTCGAGGAGGGGCTCGGGCAGCCAGTCCCCGACCGCGCGCTCATGGCGCGCCTGCGCCGAGCGGAGCCGGTCGAGGCAGAGATTGGTGACGACCTTGGTCAGCCACGCCTCCGGCACCTCGATACGGTCGCGGTCCGCGGCCTGCCAGCGCAGGAACGCGTCCTGCACGGCGTCCTCGGCGTCGGCCGCCGAGCCGAGCAGGCGGTACGCGAGCGAGGCCAGCCGACCCCGGCCGGCCTCGAACCTGTCGATGGCTGCACTGTCCATGCGGAACAACCTACGCGGTGACCGTCACACCGGCCCGGCCGGGCGCGGTGGCCAGGCGGCGCTTGCGCGTCGGCATGCCGAAGGTCGGGTGGGCGACGCTCCACCCGGACCCCTTGAGCACACCCGACTTGAGCCGCGCGGCGGTCCGGCCGCCCAGGTACCAGGACTTCGACCGGACCTCCCCGTCCACCATCTGGAAGATCGCGTCCCGCCGGCCCAGGCTGATGTGGTTGCCGTAGTACTTCAGCCCGACGGTCGGGACCTTGCTGTCCGTCAGGCGCGCGATGATCGCGGCGGTCGCCTGCATGTTGGTGAAGCCGGCCGAGGCACAGGACATCGGCAACGGCCGGCCGTTCTCGCCGATCGCGTAGGCGCAGTCACCGGCGGCGTAGACGTCCGGGTGCGAGACCGAGCGCATCAGGCGGTCGACGACGATCTGGCCGGTCCCGGCGACCTCCAGGCCACTGGCGGCCGCGATGGGGTGCACGGCGAACCCGGCGGACCACACGGTCACGTCGGCCGGGATGGACCTGCCGTCGGCGGCGATCGCCCGTGCCTGCTCGACGGCTTCGATACCGGTGTGCTCGTGGACGACGATGCCGAGCCGGTCGAAGGCCTGGCGCAAATGACGGCGGGCCTTCGGGGAGAGCCAGGCACCCAGCTCGCCGCGGGCGGCGAGCGCGACCGAGAGGTCGGGCCGGGACTCGGCGAACTCGGTCGCGGTCTCAATGCCGGTCAGCCCCTCACCGACGACCAGCACGGTGCCGCCCTCGCCCAGTCCGGCCATGCGCTCGCGCAGACGCAGCGCCGCGGACAGGCCCGTCACGTCGAAGGCGTACTCGGCCACGCCGGGGACGCCGTGGTGGGCTACGGAGCTGCCGAGCGTGTAGAGCAGCGTGTCGTACGCGAGCCCGTCGTCCCCGCCCTCACCGCCATCGCGTCCCCCGCCGTCCTCGCTTGTCAGGGCGACGGTCCTGGCGTCGGGGTCGACGCCGGTGACGCGCGCCAGGCGCAGCCGCACCCCGGTGCCCGCGAATACGTCGGCGAGCTTGCGGAACGCGAGGTCCTGGCCGATCGCGAGCTGGTGGAGTCGCATCCGCTCGACGAAGTCGGGCGCGGCGTTGACGACGGTGATCTCGGTGTCGTCGGGCGAGAGCCGACGGGCCAGGTTTCCGGCGGCGAAGGCCCCGGCGTATCCGGCGCCGAGTACGACGATGCGGTGCTTCATGGCGTTGCCCCTGTCTCGTTCGCGTGCCCCTTGAGTTCACGTGCCCCTTGAACGGGACAGCTCCCCGATTGCTGACAGGGGCCGGGTGTGACACCGGTCACCGGGCCGAGACGAGCGGCCGGGGCTACGGCCGGTCGGCCCAGCGCGCGCCGGTGAGCCGTGGGCCCGGGCGGGTGGCGCGCCTGTCGTGGGCTGGTGACCGATCATCGGACTGTTCGGCCCGTTGTGCGTCGCCCGTGCAGGGCGAGGGCGGCAGGGGGCGGGCCCACGGGCGACGGGCCCCCGACCCTGGCGGGGACGCTCACCCCTGGCAGGGTCGGACCGGCCTCGACCTGGCGCCGCTCACCACCGAGCGACTGGTGGGGCCGCACCTGGGCGAGGCTCCACCGGTGCTCCCACTCCTCGCGGGGCAGTGAGTGCCAGAGGTCCAGCCGCCTCGATGCACACCGGCACAGTGCGCAGACGCGATCGGGTAGCCCGTCGGGCCGGTCTGAGTACCCGTACTCAGGCCGGCCCTGCCGTGGCCACCGGAGCATGGGGGCATGCAACCAGCAGCGACGCCGAGGATCGGCATCACCGCCGTCGGCTCCCACCTTCCGGCCCGGCGGATCACCTCCCAGCAGCTCCAGGACGAGGTCACCGCGGGTGGCCGACTCGCCCTGCCGGAGCGGATGTTCGAGAAGGCGACCGGCATCCGCACCCGGCACCTCGCCGCCGACGAGGAGTACGCCTCCACCCTCGCCGTCGGCGCCGCCCGGCGCGCCCTCGACGCCCGCGGCCTCGACCCGCAGGACGTGGACCTGCTGTTGTTCGCCTCCGCCACCCGGGACGTCTGCGAGCCCGCGACCGCCCACATCGTCCAGGCCGAACTCGGCACCCGGGCCCACGCGTTGGATGTCAGCAACGCCTGCAACAGCTTCCTCAACGGGATCGACCTGGCCCGCGCGATGATCCTGGCCGGACGGGCCCGGCGCGCCCTGGTCGTCACCGGCGAGACGCCCAGCCGGGCGATGCGTCGCGACCCGTCCGGCGCCGCCGAGTTCCGTGACGGCTTCGCCGGCTACACCTTCGGGGACGCCGGGGCGGCCGTCGTCGTGGAGGCGGTCGAGCGCGGGGGCATCCTCCACGTCGAGGCCGAGACCGCCTCCGAGCACTGGAAGGCCGGCGGCATCCCCGGCGGCGGATCGCGCCACCCGCGCGGCGACGAGCACAGCTACTTCCGGGGCGGCGGCAAGGAGTTGCGCGGGATCTTCGAGCAGATCGGCCCCGCCGTCCTGGCCCGCCTCGCCGCCCGTACCGGCCTCGGCTGGGACGCCTACGCCCGGGTGCTGGTGCACCAGGTGACCGTCCCGTACCTGGAGCGCTTCGTCGAGCTGACCGGGGTGCCGGCCGGGAAGCTGGTGCTCACCGTGCCCGAGCTGGGCAACATCGCCAGCGCCACGCTCGGCGTTCAACTCGGCCGCATACGACCGGAGTTGTCGCCCGGCGAAAAGGTGCTACTGATCGGCCTCGGCGGCGGCGTCAGCCTGATGACCATGGTCTGGGAGGCGTCGTGACGCTCTGGGTGATCATCCCCGCGTACCAGGAGGAAGCCCGGATCGGCGCCACCCTGCGGGCCCTCGCCGCCCAGCGGGACCGGGACTTCACGCTGCTCGTCGCCGACAACGGCTCCACCGACGGCACGGTGGACACGGTCCGCGCCTTCGCCGCCGGCGCGCCGTTCCCCGTCGAGGTGCTGGTCGAACCGGAGAAGGGCGTCGGCTCCGCGGTCGACACCGCCTTCCGGTACGCCATCGCGCACGGCGCCACCCTGCTCGCCCGCACCGACGCCGACTGCCTGCCCGAGCGGGGCTGGACGGCCGCCGCCCGGGCCGGCCTGCGCGCCTGCGGCGGGCTGGTCTGCGGCCGGGTCACCGCCCGGCGGGACGAACACGGACCGGCAGGGCGCGCGGTGTTCCGGCTGCTCGTCGCACTCGGCGCGTTCTTCGGCCGGATCCGACCCGCCCACCGCCGACGGCACGGCTACCTCGCCCCGTACCGGATGCACGCCGGGAACAACATGGCGATCACCGCCGAGCTCTACCAGGCCGTCGGCGGCATGCCCCGGCGTCCGTCGCCCACCGACCGGGCCTTCCTCAACCGGGTCCGCCGGCACACCACGGCGATCGTCCGCCGCCCCGACATGGTCGTCCAGAACTCCACCCGCCGGATCCGCGCGTACGGCGTCCTCGGCACCGCCCGCTGGTACCTGGAGCGCGGCGCCGGCCCGAACGCCGTCGACGTCCGCTGACGCCACAAGCCGCTTAGGAAGCCCATCATGCTCGACCGGCTCGCCCACGCCCTGCGCACCGACCACCCCGACCGGCCCGCCGTGCTGCACCACACCCTCACCGGCGCCACCAGGACCGCGATCCGCCGCGGCGAACTCGCCGACCTCGCCGACGGCTACGCCGCCGCCCTGCACACCCGCGGCCTCTCCCCCGGCGCCACGGTCGGCGTCGCCGTCCGGCCCGGCCCGCGCGCGCTCGCCGTGATGCTCGCCGCACACCGGCTCGGCCTGCGCATCGCCGTCCTCGACCCGACTGCGGGCCCGGACGTGCTCGCCGCCCGGCTCGGCCTCGCCCGGCCCGAGCTGGTCCTGGCCGACGCCGCCGCCCAGGCCCTGGCCAGCTGGGCCGGACCGCTCGCCCGGCGTGCCGACCTCGCGCTGCCCCGACTCGCCGCCCTCGGCCCGGTCGCCACCCTCGGGCGCCGGCTGCCCGGCTGCGCGCCCCGGCTCCGACCCGCCACCGCCCCCGTGCCGGCCGGGCGCGACGAACGCGACAGCGACGCCGTGATCGTCTTCACCTCCGGCACCACCGCCCGCCCGCGCGCCGTCGTCCACACCCGCGAGGGCCTCGCCGCCGGGCTTCGCACCGTCGCCGACCTGGTCGCGCCGCAGCCCGGGACGACCGTCCTCGGCGGTACCTTCTTCGTCCTCGTCCCCGCCCTCGCCGCCGGCGCCACCGTCGCCCTCCCGGCCCGCAGACCCGAAGCCCTCGCCCGCCAACTGGCCCGACTGGCCCCCGCCCACACCTACCTCACCCCGCCCCAGCTGCGCACCGCGCTCGCCGCCGGGGCCCGCTTCAGCGGCCGGGTATGGACGGGCTCCGCGCCCGCCGACGCCGCCCTGCTGCGCCGCGTCAAGCAGGCCGGAGCCGAACAGGCCTGGAGCGTCTACGCGTTGACCGAGCTCTTCCCCGCCGCCGCCGTCGAGGAAGCGGACAAGAGCGCCCACGACGGGGACGGCGACCTCGTCGGCCACCCGCTGCCCGGCGTCCGCGCCCGCCTCGCCGACGACCGCGAACTCGTGCTCACCGGACCCGGCGCCCGCCACCGCTACCTCGGCGAGGAACCCGACCCCTGGGTCCGCACCGGCGACCGCGCCGCCCTCACCCCCGACGGCCGGATCGTGCTCGCCGGCCGCCTCAAGGACATGGTGCTGCGCCGCGCCGAGAACATCTACCCGGGCCTGTACGAGCCGGCGCTGCACGTCCCGGGCGTCGAACTCGCCCTGCTCGTGGGCGTTCCGGACGGGCACGGCGACGAACGGCTGGTCGCGCTCGTGCAACCCGCGCCCGGGGCGGATCCGCGGCAGCTGCGCGCCGCGCTGAGCGTCCCGCTCGACCGCATGGGCTCCGCCCGGCCGGACGCCGTCCTGTTCGGCACCGTCCCGCTCGCGGGCCGCTCCCGCAAGCCCGACCGGAGCGCCGCGTCCGCCCACTGCGCAGGGGAGTTGACCCGATGAACCCGCCCGACCGCGCACCCGTCGCTCCCGGGGCCGCCGCTTCCCGGGACGTCGCGTCCCTGACCGCCGCCTCCCGCCGGGCCCGCCGCCGCGACCGCCGCGTCTACCTGCGCAGTCACCCCGTGCTCTTCGCCCTGCTCTGCGCCACGCGCCACCGCCCGGTCCTGCGGCTCGGCCGCACCCTGCTGGTCCACGGCACCGACGCCTACCACGAGGCTCTCACCCGCGTCCCGCTGCAACGCACCGCACCCGGCACCACCGGCGGCGCGGCCGCCCGGCTCACCGACGGCGGCCTGCTGTTCGACCAGGACGGCGACGACCACCGCGCCGCCCGCCGCACCCTGGCCGCCGACCTCGACACCGCCGCCCGCGCCCGCATCCGCCCGCTCTGGCAGGCCGTCCTCGCCGAACGCGTCCCCGACCTCTCCACCGGGCACCTCGAACTCGTGGACCTCGTACGGGATCTGGCCGGGACCACCGCCGCCGCCCTCACCGGTGCGCACCCCCCGGCACGTCGACTCGCCCACGCAGCAGCCGAAGCCGCCGCGGCAGCAGCCCGCGACCACCTGCCCGGCCCGCGCACGGGCCGCACCCGTGCCGCGGCCGACGCCGTCGACGCCGCGGCCCGCCTCACCGCCCTGCTGCCCGACGCACGCGACGCCATGGTCGCCGTCGCCGCCGTCAACACCACCCTCGCCGCCGTGCCCCGCGCCGTCGCCTGGTGCGCCGACGCCCGCCTGTGGCCCGCCGTCGACGAGACCACCGCACCCCGCCTGGCCGCCGAACTCCTGCGCCTGACCGCGCCCTCACCGCTGCTGCCCAGGGCGGCCGCCGCCGACGCCACCCTCGCCGGACACCCCGTGCGGGCCGGCGACCGGCTGATCCTCGTCGCCCGGCACGCCGCCCATGCCCACCGCAGCGTCCCGGCCGGCCATCCCGCCGCCACCCAGGCCATCTTCGGCGCCGGACCGCACGCCTGCCCCGGCGCGGGCCTGGCCCGCACCCAACTCGCCGACGTGCTCCTCGCGCTGGCCCCCCACCGCCCGGTCGTCGCCCGCGCCCGGGTCGACCGCCGATCCGCCCTGCCCGGCTACGCCGAACTCATCCTCCGACGGGGAAGGTCCTGATGCGCATCGCCGTCACCGGCGCCACCGGATTCTGCGGCGCCCACCTCGCCCGGACCGCCGCCGCCCTGGGCCTGGACGTCACCTGCCACGGCCGCCGCCCCGGCCCGGTCGGCCGCCACCGCCCCTGGGACGCCGCCACCGCCGATCCCGACTTCACCGGCACCGACCTCGTCGTCCACTGCGCCGCCGCCGTCGCCGACCTGCCCCCGGGCCACCCCGCCGAAGCCCACCAGCACGCCGTCAACGTCACCGGCACCGAACGCGTCCTGCGCGCCGCCGGCGGCCGACCCGTCGTCCACGTCAGCAGCGCCAGCGTCTACGACCCGCGCACCACCGCCCCCGTCCTCACCGAGGACCACCCCACCGCCACCGGCCACCTCAACGCGTACGGCCGCACCAAGGCCGCCGCCGAACGACTCGCCCTCGCGGCCGGCGCCGTCGTCCTGCGCCCCCGCGCCGTCTACGGCCCCGGTGACCCGCACCTCGTCCCGCAGCTGCTCGCCCGCGTCCGGCACGGCCTTCTGGCGCTGCCCGGGCGCGACATCCCGCTCAGCCTGACCGCCGTCGCCAACCTCACCGACGCCTGCCTGGCCGCCCTCGGCCTCACCGGCACCCCGCCCTGGCCGCCCGGCGCCTACAACATCGCCGACGCCGTCCCCTACCGCCGCGACGAGGCCCTGCGCCACGTCCTCACCGCCCACCGCCTCCCCGCCCGCATCGCCCACCTCCCCGCGCCCCTCGCCCGCCTCGCCGCCCGCACCTCCCGCATCCCCGGCCTCACCCCCTACACCGTCGACCTCCTCACCCGCAGCGTCGTCCTCGACCTCACCCGCGCCCACACCCAGGGTTGGCAGCCCGCCCACGGCCTCGCCGGGTACCGTCCGTGACACCCGGTTGGACTGAACCACCACGCGCTCGCCCCGCGCGACCGGTCGTCAGCTCGCCGACCGCACGAGCGCCCCGAGGGACGGCTCGTCCCTAACGCCGACCCACCCGAGCAGAAGCACCTCGACGCCGCCGGCCTCGACACGCCCGCCGCCCGAAACCTGATCGAGCAACTGTCCAGCCGAACGGGTGAAATGGGTGACGGGTACGCGCTGCGTGACCTCCTCGTCCACCAAGGCGTCCGCGACCGCCTCGAACCCGGCCGGGCGGCCATTCTCGAACAGGCTCTCGCCGCCTGCGCACTGGGCTCCGCCGTCCTGTCCAAGGCCGCTTACGACCAGCTGGAGGACGCCCTTGCTCGCGCCCGGGGTGTGCTCGATGAGTCCCCGTTCGACCCGGGCTCGCCCGGAGGTAATCCGCTTGAACGGCACACTCGAACAGCACCATCACCTCGAACTCGTCCACACGCTGCACCACCTCGACGCCGACGGCGGGCGCAGCCGTCTCCAACTCTTCTTCCGGGCCGCGCGCTACGGCGGCCAGGTGCGCAACGCGGAGCCGCACAAGTGCGAGGAGCTGCGTTGGTGGCCGCTCGAACAGCTGCCGGCCGACATCGTGCCCTACACCGCGCACGCCCTCGCCGAGATCGCCCGCGGCAACCCACTCTCCACCGTCGGCTGGCCGGCATGACCGCCCCCCGCCCTCCCGACGACGCCGACCGCCCGCTGCGTCCTGGAACAGCTGCGCCCCCCGCGCCAACCGGCTGAAGTTCCCATCCGTTCAGCCACTTTGGAGGCAGCACTGTGACCCTGCCCGCGGCTTGGCGCCGCACGGGGTTCCAGCCGGGGCCGGCGGGGAAGCCGTTGGTGCCGGCGTCCGGGTGCGGGGGCAGCCGGACGGCTGCCCCCGCACCCGGACGAGTCGGGTGTCGCCGTCGGGCCGGTCAGGGCCGCCGCAGCCCCTGGAGGAGCAGTTCGACCAAGCGCCTGGGATCGTAGTGGGAGTCCGTGTCGCGTCCGATGCAGAGGTTGCCGATGCCGCGCATCAGCTCGTAGGGCTGCGTTCCGGGCCTGATCTCGCCGGCGTCGACCGCGGCATTGAGCAACTGGGCGCAGACGGGCAGCAGGCGGTCGAGGAAGTAGGTGTGCAGCGCGGCGAAGCGGTCGCTGTCGGACTGCAGGGCGTCGGCGAGTCCGTGCTTGGTGACCAGGAAGTCGACGAAGAGGTCGATCCACTGGCGCAGCGCGTCGAACGGGGAGTCGACGTCGGCCAGCAGGTTCGGGCCGGCCTCGGCGCACGCCTCGATCTGGTGCTGGTAGACGGCGGTGACGAGATCCGCCCGGGTCGGGAAGTGGCGGTAGATCGTGGCCATCCCGACGCCCGCCCTGGCCGCGATCTGCCGGATCGGGGCATCGACTCCGGAGATGACGAACACTTCGGCGGCGGCGGCGAGCACCGTCTGCCGGTTGCGCTGGGCGTCGGCCCGCTTGCCGGGGGTCGACGGCTCCCTGGCGGGACCCTCGGCGGGGATCGCGTTCTCCTTCGACACCACTTGCTCCTTCGACACCGCTTGACAAAACGGAGCGCTGATCCGGATATTAATTGGAGCAGCGTTCCGTTTAGCTTAGCCGAACCGGCCGCCGCAGATCGCCCTGTCCGCGGCCGGCCACGGGAGACCGACGACCGGCCGTACGAAACCGGCGAACGGCCGGTCGCACAAGGCCGGCGAACGGCCGGCGCCTCCGAAAGGGAACCCACATCGTGAGCACATCCACCGCCACCATCGCCGACGCCCTGGGCACGCCCGTGCCGGTCCTCTCCTACAGCCCGCTCGTGCTCCCCGTACCCGGACGACCCGTGGACCTCCGGATCCGCGTCTCCGCACCCGTGACCGGAAGCGGCCTCCCCGTCCTCCTCCTCTCCCACGGCCACGGCCCCTCCAACAACCTCTCCTCACTGAACGGCTACGCGCCGCTCGTCGACTTCTGGGCAGCACACGGATTCGTGGTCATCCAGCCCACCCACCTCACCTCCAGGACCCTCACCCACCTGGTCGCCGACGCCCCCGGAGCCCCCTTCTTCTGGCGCTCCCGCACCGAGGACATGACGCACATCCTCGACCGGCTCGACGCGATCGAGAACGCCGTGCCCCAGCTCGCCGGGCGGATCGACCACACCAAGGTCGCCCTGGCCGGACACTCGCTCGGCGGCTTCACCGCGAGCCTGCTGCTCGGCGCCCGGCTCACCGACCCCGAGACCGGGGAGCGAGCGCACCTCGCCGACGACCGGATCAAGGCGGGCGTACTCCTCGCCGCGCCCGGCAGGGGCGAGGTCCAGAACGGCCCCATGGCCGAGCAGTGGCCCATCCTGCGGGGCATCGACTTCTCCACCATGACCACCCCCGCACTGGTCGTCACCGGCGACAAGGACGACCCCCGGCACTTCACGGACATGGGTCCGGACTGGCACGCCGACCCCTACACCCTCGCCCCCGGCAGCAAGACCCTGCTCACCCTGTTCGACGCGGAGCACGGACTCGGCGGAATCGCCGGGTACGACGCCGCCGAAACCACGGACGAGAACCCCGAACGGGTCGCCGCCCTCGCCCGACTCACCGCCGCCTACCTGCGCACCGAACTCCACCCCGGCGACCGCGCCTGGCAGACCGCACGCGAGGCACTGACGGCCGGCGCCGACCCGATCGGACGGGTCGAGTCCAGGTAACCAGCCCGCAGGCCGCAGCCACCGGACGGTCCGGGCCGTCGTCACCTGCCGCCCTGACCGCCCGCTGCGGGAGCAGTGCCAATGGCCTGTGACCAAGGCGCAGTTGGCCGTTCTGACCGAGGTGGCCGGGGAGCTCAGGGCGACCGTCAACCAGGTGGTGCTCGCCTGGCTGATCGGCCACCCCGTCCCGACCGTCCCGGTGGTCGGCGCCAGCTCCGTCGCGCAGTTGGACGAGAGTCCGACCGTCCTGGACCGGGGGATCAGGGGCAGTGGTAGGCGAAGGAGGTGACTGCGGTCCGAGGGGTGGGCGAGAGGACCTCCAGGGTGGCGGTGGCCTGGAGTGAGCCGTGGCCCTCAAAAGTCCAGCGCAGGACCAGGTCGGTGTGGTGGGGGCCGGCAGGCAGGTCCTGGGCGATCTCGGCGGACGTGGTGCCGTCGCTGCGCAGCCAGCGGTAGCGGAGGGTGCCGGTGCCGCCGTTGGTTTCCACGGCTGCGGTGATCACGGCGGTGCCGGCGCAGCCGGGGCCGGCCGGGTCGGTGGTCACGTCGGCGGCGGTGACGGCGAGGGCCGGCGCGTGGAAGCGCCAGAACAGGAGTGCCAGGATCGCCAGGAGCACAGCCGCCGGTACCAGCCACCGCTGGATCCGGCGGGGCCGTCGTGACCGTGGCTGGTCCGGTGCCGTCTCGCCGCGCCATACGGCGGCGGCTTGCGGCGGGACGCCGGGGCCGAAGCGGCGCAACTCGCCGGGGGCGAGCGGCTGTTCGTCCGGGGCGGCATCGACGGGGGTGGTGCCGGACGCGCGCGTGGCGCCGTGCCGCACCGTGGCGGCAGCTTCCGCGTCCGCCTCGGGTGACGGCGGGGCGGGGGTGGGAAGCGGCGCGCTGCCCCAGACCCGGGGATCGAGGAAGGTCGCGCTCTCGGCCTCATGGCCGTCGAGGCGGACCGTGGCCTCAGGATCCCGTGCGCCGCGACCCAGCCGGACGGTCCGGCCCTCCCCCACCGGGCCGGGCTCCAGGCGGAGCGTCTGTTCGCCGTCGCCCGCGCCCGGACCGAGCCGAACGGTCTGGTCTGCGCCCGAAGCGGGGGCGGAGTCGGGACGGGGCGTGGGCATGGCTTCTCCAGGACGATGGGCGGGTGACGGACCAGCAGGCACGGCAGGGGTCAGCGGGGCGGGTTGCAGAGGAAGGCGTTCATCTCGGCCGACGTCCGGCCCGGCTGCGCCGGCGCCGGGGTGGTGCCGATGCGCACGCCCCAGGTCGGAAACGTGTCGGCCGAGCCGAAGTCGTGGGTGCGGGTGATGGTGGCGCGGCCGTTCTGGACCGCCACCGTGTCGGTGGCGACGGTGACCGCGCGTCCGCCCGAGCTGTGGTACCAGCTCAGCGTCAGCGTTCCGGTGGCGGCTCCCTGGGCGGCCACCGTGACCGTGGCGGTCAGACTCCAGCGGCCGCCGCAGGCCAGGGAGTCCAGGTTCACCGTGCTGACCGTGATGGTGGCCGGGGCGACGGTCGGGCTCGGCGTGGAGGGGCTGGTCACGGGGCCCGGCCCGGCCTGGGTGGGGGCGGGGTCGGCGGGCGGCGCCGACGGCGCTCCGGCGGGGCCGGGCGGTGCGGGGTTCGGGCCGGTGGCGGGGGCGGTGGGAGGCGTGCCCGGCGCCGTGGACGTCCTGCCGGGAGGCGCGGCCGTGGCGTTGCCGCTCGGGGTGCCCGGGGTCGTCGACGCGGCGGCCGTCGGGTCCGCCCAGGCGGACGGTGTCGGGCCCGGGGTGTCGGCACCGCTCGGCGCCGGGGAGGGACCGGCCTGGTCGTGCGTGGCGAGGCTGGTGGTCGCCTCCGGGGAGGCGCCGCCGACAACCGTACGGGCACCGCCGTCGGCGGCCCCCGCGATCGCCACGCCGGCCAGCGTGGCCAGGGTGACGGCGCCGGCCACGACGCCGACGAGCACCTTGCCGCGGGTGCCCAGGCGCGCACCGCGTCGGGTCAGGATCCGCAGCGCGGCAACCGGGACGGTGTCGGCGGCCGGGACGGCGCTGACCTCGGTGCCGGAGGAACCGGAGGAGCCGTCGGCCCCGCCCAGCGAGGTGTGGGCCAACGAGGTGCCGCCAGCGGCCCCGCCCCCTGCGCCGGGCAGCAGCAACGCGAGCAGGGCGACCAGGGCCGTCAGATCACGGCGGCCCTTCTCCTCCCACTGCGGCCCGTAGCCGGCCGCCGCGACCGCCTCCAGTTCCTCGACGAACGCGGCCGCGCCGTCGGGCCGGGCCTGCGGGTCCTTGGCCAGGCCCGCCAGGATCAGCGGCCGGACCGGGTCGGGGGCCAGCTCGGCCGGGATCGGGGCCTCGGTGTGCTGGACGGCGAGTTCGGCGATGGTGGTGCCCGCGTAGGGGCGGGCACCGGTGAGGCACTCGAAGAACGTGACGGTGGCGGCGTAGACGTCACCCGCCGGGGACGCGGGCCGGCCGGCCCACTGCTCGGGCGGCATGTAGGCGGGGGTGCCGGAGACGTCGCGGTCGGCGCCGCTGGCCACCGCGATGCCGAAGTCGACCAGCTTCGACGTGGCGGCCGTGTCGACCAGTACGTTGGCGGGCTTGTAGTCGCGGTGCACCACGCCGGCCGCGTGGGCGGCGGCCAGACCCAGCAGCGAGCCCTTCAGCACCACCAGGGCGGCCTCCGCGGTGGTGGCACCCTCCGCGCGGAGCAACTCGCGCAGCGCGATCCCGTCCACCAGCTCCATCACGATCGCCGAGCCGCGCTCCCCCTCCACGTACTCGTAGAGCCGGGTGACGTGCGGGGAGTCGACCCTGGCGAGGACCTGCGCCTCCGCGCGCAGCGCGGGCGTGCCGGCGGAGGCGTGCAGGTACTTGATCGCCACCGGCGTGCCGGTCTCCCGGTGGCGGGCGAGGACGACCCGGCCGCTCGCGCCGGCGCCGAGTTCCCGCTCGTGGAGGTAGTCCGGGAGCTCCCAGCGGCGTTCGTCCCCGGGCGTCGGGGCACCGCCCGCGGCGGGTGCCGTGTCGTCCCCGCCCGGTATGTCGTCCTGGGCCTGTCTGTCGCCCTCGGTCTGTCTGTCGTCCATCGCCTTGCGCTCTTCCCGTCACTGCCTGCTCGGCTTCGCGGCGACGCACCTTACGGCACCGCAGCCGCTGGCTGGGACGCAGCCCGTGAACGGCGGGTTGCGGGCCCTCCGGTCCGGGAGGTCACGATTCGGGTGATTCGCACAGCGTCCAAACCGTTCGGCCTCGTGTCGGCTCCTCAGAAGCAGGTGCGGGCTCGGGCGAGCAGATCCGGTACTGCATGATCCGGTAGTTCTTCGGGTCGTACCCCCGACAACCTGCACGCCCGGCCCGTCGAGCAGACGGCCACCGACCACCGGTCCCTCAACTCCGAATTGCCACACCTGCTTGAGGCCGCACTCACCACCGTCTCTCCCGAGACGCCGAATCGCCCTGGCGGCGATTCGGCTATCCCTGAGCCCCCCAGCCTCCGGCCGGGGGAGACCCCCATCGCGGGAAGCCGAACCCCACGGGATGTGGTCGGTCGAGCCCCATCCCGGAAGGCCCGTCGTGGTTCAGGCCGCCCCGCCGGCCACCAGGCCGTCCAGCGCGTCGGGGTCGACGCTGAGCGTCACCCCTCCGTACGTCTCGTCGGCACTGCCCCGGTACTGGTGGATGCGGTGGCCGGTCCACAGGTCGTCGGGCAGCCCGTCCTGCCCGCTGGTCGTGGGGCGCCGGTCCCAGCGGGCGTACCAGATCGCGTCGGGCATCGGGGCGCGGCCGGCCCGGGCGGCGGCGATGATGTCCGCGATGCCGGAGTCCATGCTGGAGTAGAAGCCCGACCGGTACCCGGCCGCCCGCAGCGCCCGGGTCCAGCCGACGGTGAAGTCGACCACCGCCTGGCTGCACACCGCGTCGCCCGCCGGGTAGGCCTCCATGTCGAGGTACACCGGACTGCCCGGCCCCAGCCCCAGCGCCTGCAGCGCCGCTGCCGCCTCCCCTGCCTCCTGTCCGCCCTGCTCCTCGGCCCGGGCCGGGTCGATCCGCAGCGGTTTGTCCGCGCGCTCGGCGCAGGGCGCCTGGAGCCCGACGTGCGTGGGCACCAGCTGCCACCCCATCGCCCGGACCGTGGCGACCCACTGCGGCGTCAGCCGGGGCTGCCGGCAGCCGCGTTGGCTGCCGCTGCTGTAGATGTTCACCGCACCGTACGGCGAGGCGGTGCTCCAGACGGACAGGGCCTCCGCTGGCGGGGCCGAGCAGGCGTCGAACCCGGCCCCGGTGAACCGGTACTCCGGCAGCGGGTCCGCGGAACCGTCGGGCGGCGCGGCGAGGGGCGCGGGACGGGCGGGCGAAGGTGCGGCCGCCCGTACGGCGGCCGGCTCCCACCTGCCGGGCACGCGCCCGTGGACGGCACTGGGGAACATGACGAGCGAAGCCGCCAGGAGGGCGGTCGGAGGCAGAAGGCGCATCCCTCCGTCCTAGCCGTCCACCGCGCGCCTCCCGTGCCATCGTGGCGACGCGCCGCAGCCGTTCACCCGGAATCCGCACCCCCGACCCGCCCACCTGGGGCCGTGACTGCGCCTCAGCACTCCCCAAGGGGTGGCCGTCGAATGCCCGTCCCCGGCCGATCGGCACCTACTCCCCCGCCCGACCTGCCGCGTCGCGCTCGGCGAACACCTCGCGGGCGGCCGCGATCCCGTTGAGGGCGGCCGGGAAGCCCGCGTAGACCGCCATCTGGACGATCGCCTCGATCGCCTCCTCCCGGGTGCCGCCGACGTTGAGCAGCCCGTGCAGGTGGACCCGCAGCTGCGGGCCGGCGGTGCCGAGCGCGGTGCAGGCGGCCACCGTGGCCAGCTCACGGGTCTTCAGGTCGAGGGCGGGACGCGAGTAGACGTCGGCGAAGGCGAAGTCGACGATGTAGTCGGCCAGGACCGGGGCGATGTCCGCCAGCGAGGCGACGACGCGTTCCCCTGCCTCCCCGTCGACCCGGGCGAGCGCGTCGATCCCGCGCTCGTGCCGCTCGCCCAGCGTCTGCGTGCCGTCGGTGTCGCTTCGCGCAGGGGTGAAATCGAGCTCCGGCCGGGCCGCGAAGGCGGCCTTGGCCACGGCCATGCCGTTGAGCGCCGCCGGGATCCCGGCGTAGACCGCCATGTGGAGGACCGTCTCGACGATCCGGGCCGGCTCGACGCCGATGTTGAGGGCGCCGTCGATGTGGAAACGCAGCTGGGGAGCCGCGGTGCCCAGCGCGGTCAGGGCGGCGACGTTGATCAGCTGCCGCTGGGCGAGGGTGAGGCCGGGCCGGGCGTACACATCGCCGTAGCCGAACTCGACGGTCAGCCGGGCGAGGTCGGGGGCTGTGTCGCCGAGGCCGTTCAGGATGTCCGAGCCCTCGGGGCCGGCGATCTCGCACAGGAGGGCCAGGCCCCGCGAGAAGCGGTCGGTGGACGGGGAGGCGGGCGTGGACGCGGACGAGGAGACGGACAGGGGCGGGGATGCGACAGCGGTCATGGCGGTCTCCTTGCGGCTCGTGAAGAGGAGCAGACGTTACGGAACGTTCCGTAACGCCACGAGGCTAGGGCGCCCCCTGCCCATTGTCAAAACGAAACGTAACGTCACGCCTGGGCTAGACTCGGGCCATGACCCCCCAGCCGAAACCCGAACGCCGAAGCGAACGCGCCCGCCGCGCCATCCTGGACGCCGTCTTCGAGGTCGCCGGGACCAAGGGATACGGCAAGACCACCATCGAGGCCATCGCCGCGACCGCGGGCGTCGGCAAGCCGACCATCTACCGCTGGTGGCCGTCCAAGGGCGCGATCGCCCTGGACGCCGTCAACGACCGGATCGGCGACTCCATGGACTTCCCCGACAGCGGGGACATCGCCGCCGACCTCACCGCCCAGCTCAGCGCCGTGGCCGCCATGCTCACCGGCGACACCGGGACGCTCTACCGCGGCATCATCGCCGAGGCCCAGAGCGACCCCGACCTCGCCGCCGCCCTTCGCGCCACCTTCCTCGAACCCCGGATCCAGCGGTGCGTCCGCCGCCTCGACGCCGCCGTGGCCGCCGGCCAGCTCCGGGCCGACCTGCCCACCCGCACGATGGTCGACATCCTCTACGCCCCGGTCTACTACCGGATCCTGCTCGGCGCCGGCCCCGAGGAGACCCTGCGCAGCCCCCTCCTCGTCGAGACCGTCCTGGAAGGCCTGCGCCCCGCCTGACGCCCGCAGACCCACGGCAGAGGACGGCCCGTGTCGACGGGATACCTTGATCGCTGCCACCGTGTGCCGATGTCCCCCTCGCCCCTCCCCGAGCCGTGGCTGCGCGGTGTCACCGCCAATCCGGCGCTGAGCAGTCGGACGGCCTCGCTCGGGGGGCAGGCCCCTGACTAGGGTGAAGCAGCACGTCAATGGCCATGGACGGCCGGGGAGGGCACAGGACAGTGAAGAACAAGGGCGAGCTGGACGACCTGCGGGCACGGCTGGCAGCACTGGAGGCGGAAGTCGACCGCCTGCGCGAGGAGTCGGCGGCGACCCGCGCGTCGGCGGCGTCGGCCGACCGTGACGGCGCGGCGGCCCGCTCCTCCGCGCCCGCGCGCACCCTGGTCCCGACCGCGGAGCGCGCGGACCATACCGAGCAGCCCCAGTCGATGACCCGCCTCGCCGATGCCGTCGGCGTCATGGTCTCCGACCAGACGGAGCAGACGATGCTCCTGCGAGCGCAGACCCAGGCCCTGGAAACCCAGAGCAGCACGCTCACCAAGCACGGCCGGTTCCTGGAGAGCCTCCTGGAGGGCCAGTCCGCGCTGTTCGAGGAACTGCGCCGGGACGGCAGGTAGACACCTCGGGCGACACAGCGGTGGGAGGGGCCTGGACGAACGGCCGCCCCCCACTCTCGTGTTCACGAGCTGTCAGGCCGTCGGGACCCCGTCCGAGGGCTGCTCCGCCGGGGCCTGGGGAGGCGTTCGTTCCGAGCGCAGGGCCAGGCCCACACCGGCGGCGGCCGTGACCAGACCCAGCACGGCGAGGGGGCGGGACCACTCCCCCGCCATGGTAGGGGCGAAGGCCGGCGGCAGGACCAGCAGCGAGGCGGCGAGGGCGGCGGCCGCCGAGGCCGGGCGGATGCTCGGGCGGCTCGGGCCGAGCGCGTCGAGCAGCAGCAGGTGGCCGGCGAGCAGGACGGTCACCGCGAGCGCCCGCCACCAGGACGGCTCGCCGAGGGCGGCGAGCAGGACGGATCCGGCGGCGAGGAGGGTGCTACGGGCGGCGGACAGCCGCGCGTGCCAGGTCGCCGGGGGCGGGCCATCCGGTGCGGGGGCGGCGGCCCAGAGGGCGCCGACGGCGACCGGCAGGAGGCAGACGGGCCCCAACCGGTCGGTGAGCGTGCCGGTTCCGGTGCCTGCGGCGGCGAGGGCGAGGGCGGTGCCGATGCCGCGCAGCGCCGCGCGTTCGAGGCGCGGGGCCCGGTCGGCGCGGTGGGCCGTACGGGAGTCGTGGGTCGATGGGATCGGATTCGTGGCGCGTGGCGGGACGGTCATCGGGCGGCTCCCGTGATCCGGCGGCGCAGCAGGGGCCCGAGGGCCAGGTCCAGGGTCTCACCGGGCGAGTGGCGGACCACCGGGATGCCGCGGCCGCGCAGGGTGGCGCGCATCGCCTCGCGTTCCGTGTGCCACAGACGCAGCGCGAGGGCGTCGACCTCGTCGTCGGGGCGGGCCGCCGGCTCCCCGGCCGGGATCTCCACCACGACGAGGGGGTTGCCGCGTTCGCGGACCTGGCCGAGGACGTCGAGGATGCGCTGGTCGGCGAGCGGGGTGAAGGCGTAGACGAGGGCGTGGCCGGGCAGGGCCGCGAGCGGCAGGGGCGGGAGGGGGCCGCGGTGGGGGCGGTCCTGGCGGACCTCCAGCACGCTCTCCACGATGCGGTAGAGCTGCCGGTCCCCGGTGGAGGCGGTGAGCTGGCGCAGGCGTCCGCCGACGGCTACGAGGCCGATCCGGTCGTGTCGGCGCAGGTAGGCGCGGGTCAGGCCGGTGGCGGCGCGCAGGGTCTCGTCCAGGCTGCGCAGCCCGGTGGTGGTGTCGATGTAGTCGGCGAGGGTGTCGAGCAGGACGACCGCGTCGGCGGCGCGCTCGGCGGCGAACTGGTTGATCTGGACGGCGTCGCGGCGGGTCGTGGACGGCCAGTGGATCCGCCGCTGCCGTTCGCCGGGCACGTACGGGCGGACGCCGACGACCTCGATGCCGGTGCCCTCGTGCGCGGTGGTGTGCTCGCCGATCCGTTCGGGCAGGCGGACCGGGATCGGGGTGAGCCGGGCGGTCTCGGGGACGGGGAAGACGTCGACGGTGCCGAGGTCGGTGCGGACGGTACGGCGGGTCAGGCCGCGGGCGTCGGGCACGTCGAGGTCGACGACGCCCAGGTGACGGCGGCCCCAGCTGTCGGCGTGGAGGACGAGGTCGACGCCGGTCGGGGTGACGGTCAGGGCATCCAGGGCCATGCCGGGGCCGAGCGCCACGGTGGGCTCGGGCGGGCCGATCCGGCCGTCGTGGTGCACGGTGACGTGGACGGTGACCGGTTCGCCCTCGAAGCAGCGCTGTGGCCGGGCGGTGCTCTCGGCGGACAGCCGGGTGGGGCGACTGTGTCCGGGGGCCGCCAGTGCGAGCAGGACGGCCGCGAAGGCGGCCGGGGCGAGCAGCCAGGCGTGGCCGGTGAGCAGGGCGGCGACGGCCGCGACGGTGGCCACCGTGAGCAGGCGCAGGGTCTGCTCGCCGGGCCGCCAGTGTGGTGACGGCGGGCTGTCGGGCAGGCCGGCGGCGCTGGCACGGGCGCTGCGGGCGACGGCCAGGGCCCGGGCGCTGCGGGCGAGGCGGTCCGTGCCGACGGCGTCCGGGGCGGGGTCGGCGTCCGGGGCGGCCGGGGCGGGGTTCACGATGTCACCGCGCGGGGCAGCGTCCGGGGTGCCGGGACGGAGGCGACCAGCCGCGCCAGCACGTCGTCCGCCTCGATCTGCCGTACCCACAGTTCCGGCCTGAGCGTGATGCGGTGGGCCAGGGCGGGACCGGCGAGCGCCTTGACGTCCTCGGGGGTCAGGTAGTCACGGCCCTCCAACATGGCGTGGGCGCGGGCCAGTTGGATCAGCGCCAGGCCCCCGCGGGGCGAGGCGCCAACCTGGATCTGCTGGTCGTTGCGGGTGGCGTCGACGAGGGCGATGACGTAGTCGACCAGGTCGTCGTCGACCTCGACCCGTTCCACCGCGGCCCGCATGGCGAGCAGCTCCGCCGGGCCGGCCACGGTCTCCAGGACCGGCTCGGGGGCCGCCCGGTCGATCCTGGCGCGCAGCATCGCCGCCTCCGTGGCGGTGGGGAGGTAGCCCATGCGCACGCGGAGCAGGAAGCGGTCGAGCTGGGCCTCGGGCAGGGCGTAGGTGCCCTCGTACTCGATCGGGTTGGCGGTGGCGATGACCAGGAAGGGGTCCGGCAGGCGGCGGGTGGCGCCGTCGACGGAGACCTGGCCCTCGGCCATCGCCTCCAGCAGGGCGGCCTGGGTCTTGGGCGGGGTCCGGTTGATCTCGTCGGCCAGTAGGAGCTGGGTGAAGAGCGGGCCGGGCCGGAACACCATCTCGCCCGTGTTGCGGTCGTAGAAGGGCGCGCCGGTGACGTCCGATGGCAGCAGGTCGGGGGTGAACTGGATCCGGCGGAAGTCCAGGCCGAGGGTGGTCGCGAACGAGCGGGCCAGCAGGGTCTTCCCGAGCCCGGGCAGGTCCTCGATCAGGACGTGTCCGCCCGCGAGGGCGCCGAGCATGACCAGGCGCAGTGCCTCGGGCTTTCCGACCACGGCCCGTTCGATCTCCCCGATCACCGCGCGGGCCCGCTCTCCGGCCTGCTTCGGGGTCAGCGCCGGAAGGGTTGCGGGCACGACCGCCGGTACGGCCTCCGGCGCCGCGGCCGGGTCGGCGGGGTGGGCGGGGACGTGGAGGCTGGTGGGAAGGTCGGGCATGACGCTCCTGCGGAAACGATTCGGTCGGTCAGGGGATCGGTGCTGGGTTGTGTGGCCGCCCCGGGTCCTGGGGCACGGTGGGTCACAAGGGGTGGGTCACAGGGAGTCGAGCCGGTCGACGAGCCGGCGCAGGACCTCCGCCGGGAAGACCTCGGCCGGGGCGGGCGCCGAGGGGTCGATCCACGGCCACAGTTGGGGCCCGAGGAGTTCGGCGGCCCGGTCGCGGTCGGCCGACAGGTTCAGGCCGTGGACCTCCGCGAGCCGTACCGCGTACAGCCGTTGGAGCCGGGAGCGCAACGGCGCGGCGTCGCCCTGGGGGAGGAGGCCCTGACGGACCGTCCAACGCCAGTCGCCGAGGCCCGGCTCGTACACCGCCATCTGCCGAGGCTGGCTGCGCAGGGAGAAGGTCTCGGCTCCCGCTCCGGCCACGCGGCGGGCGACGAGCAGGCCGGTGACGGCCAGCAGGACCGCGCCGGCCCCCGCCCCGCGCCAGCCGCCGACCAGGGCGAACAGGACCTCGGCGAGGACGGCGGGCACGGCCAGCTCGATCAGGCTGTGGCGCACCGAGCCCGGCTGGGCGAGTTCACGGTCCCTCCCGTCCAGGGGATCGTCGTGTCGCGGCGCCGCGCTGCTCATCGGTGGCCTCCCGGCGCTGGTCACAGGTGCTCCCCCGCAGCGTGTGCCCCGGCGGCCGCCGGGGGTGCGACGTCCGCGGGCGCGGCGGCGTCCGCGAGCCGGGCGGCGATGGCGTCCAGGGCCGTACGGGCCCGGCGCACCTGGCTGTCGTTCATCCGGTGGGTCGAGTACCGGGCCTCGCGGAACAGTTCGGTGAGCTCCCGTGCCCCGGCGGCGTCGATCCGCTCGTCGGACAGCGCGCGGCGCAGCAGCTCCGTCGGGCTCTCCCACGCGTGCTGGGGCAGGCCGGAGGCGGCCAGCGAGCCCTCCATCGCCGCGTAGCAGGCAATCACCGCCGCCCGGGCGTCCGCACCCTCCAGGGCCCGGCGGCCGGAGGCGACGGCCTCGACGAGAGCGGCCTCGGGGCTCGCGGACCCGACTGCGGCGGGCAGCATCGCGGGCACCTCCCGGCGGCGGGCCCGCAGCCGGAGCAGCCGGAGCACGAGGACGACGGCGAGGACGAGCCCGACCGTGGCCACCAGCGCGAGCAGTCCGACGAACAGCGCCCCGAGCCCCTCGCCGACCGCCAGCGGGCCCGGTGCGGGCGTGGCGGACGGGATGGCCTCGGGACTGAGGCTGGCCACCACCGGGTGTGGGACGGACGGCGCGGAGCCAGCCCGGCCGTGCAGGACCAGCAGCAGGACCGGCACCACGGCGGCGGCCAACGGCAGCACGAGCATGGCCGTCCCCCGCAGGCGCTCGGCCCGGGGTGTCGGCCCGTCGAGGTGGCGGACCTCTTCACGGAAGCGCACCGCGAACCTGCCGACCGCCGCGGCCCAGCCGAGCCCGAGCAGCACCACGAACCCGAGGCCGGCCACCGGCCCGGTCGCCGCCGACCCCAGGAACCCGCCATCGGGCCGCAGCGCCGCGGCAGCCGACAGCAGCCCGACGACGACCAGCAGCACCCCCGCCAGCCGGCCACCCCGCCCGCGCGTACGCGACGGCAGTCCACCGCTCATGCGAACCCCCCGGTTCCCCACGCGCGCGACGGCGCGCGAGGTGCAGCGTCGCACACCAACCGTCACGGTGTCACCTGCCGTCACGGGCGGCCCGGGCCCGCCTCGCCCACCCAGGCGGCAAGGCACCTCTCCGTCCGCATACACGAGCGGACCGGTCCCGGCCCCGAGGATCCTCCCCACATCGAAGCCCACGTTGCGGCCGCACCGTACGCACGAGCGCCGACAAGAGGACCCGGGGAGAACCGGTTCCTACGCGGTGGTGAGCGCGTGCCCCAGCAGCGACATCGCGTCGGGCATCACCCGCCGCCAGAAGCCGTCCGTGTGCTCTCCGTCGGGGAAGTGTTGCTCTCGGGCTCGCGCCTGGCGCGCGACCTCGCGGGCGGCAGGGCAGAACGGGTCCTCCTGGCCGCACCACAGGCCTAGGGTGCCGACCTGCAGCCGGTCCAGACGGAGTGTCGGCTCGTGGGCCTGCCAGTCCGCCTCGTCAGCGTACCCGCCGGTGGTGCGGGCGTCCGCCCAGGTGCGGAAGACGGCCGGGCTGAGCAGCGCCACGGCGTCCAGGTTGCGGCCGGCCTGCGTACGTCCGATGGCGTACTGCAGGGCGCCCGAACCGCCCATGGAGATCCCCATCGCGGCGCGCGGCGTCGGCAGTTGGCGGGCGTGCAACCAGCCGGGAAGTTCCTCGCGGAGCATCGCCTGCGGGTCGTCGCCGCCGGGGGCCTGCTGGTGCCAGTACGTGGCGTCCCCGCCGTCCACCGCGACGACGGCGAACGGCGGCACGCCGCCCTTGACCGCGGCCGCCAGGAACTGCGGCACTCCGAGCGCCACCATGCCGTGCGCGTCGTTCCCGCGCCCGTGCAGCATCACGCAGACCGGCAGGTTCGTGCTCACCGTGGCACCGGGCGGGAGCATGGTCACCATCGTGACCTCGCGGTTCCGCGCCGCCGAACGCACCTGCTCGACCCGCACTGCTCCCGGCGCCACGTCCGGCACCGTGCCGTCCGTCCCGGTCATCCCCAGGACCTTCTTCAGCCCGACCCCACCGGGCAACCACCCCGCGAGCATCCCGCCCCCGGCCGCGGCCCCGAGCAGGGCACCGCCACCCACGACACCGACCCCGAGCCGCAGCAGTCGGCGCCGCGACACCGCGCGGTCGGCGGGGTTCGCCAGGGGCTGCGCGGGCTGCTCGGTAGCGCTGTCGATGTCCATGGTCATGTCTGTCGGCCTTTCGCCATTCGGTTTCATGGGGCGGGCGGGCGCGCGGGCGCGGGCACTGCTCCGGGGCTCGGTCACTGTGCGCGACGAGCGGGCGCGTCAGTTCACAGGAGTGGCAGTGGGCCGGTCGAGCGGACCCGCGTGGCAGCCTGGCCGAGAGCAGGCGGACGGTCAGATGTCGGCACTGTCCCCCAGTCGGCCGGCTCCAGCAAACGATCACCGTAGTGGACGAGGAATCGGACCACCTGGTTCCGCCCACGCTTCATCGTGGGCGGGCGGTCGGCGTGGCGGTGGGGTCCGGGGTGCCGAACCAGCGGGTGAGGGACGGTTGCCGGGTGGTGCTCCAGGACTTCGGTGCGGGCTTCGAGTAGGGGCTGGCGGCGATCCTGGTCAGCGTCGGGGCGACACCGCTCCCTGAAGGGCGCTCACCACCCCGTGAGCGTCGTCTTCCCGACGGCGGTGCCGGCCTCCTGCAGCCGGTGCGCCTCGCGGAGGTTGGCGGCGTTGACGGGCCCGAGGTCCCGGGTGGCGGTGGTGCGGAGGATGCCGGCGTCCACCAGGCGCGCCACCTGGGTGAGGATACGGTGCTGCATGGCCCGGTCGGCGGTCGCGAACCGTGAGCGCGTGTACATCGACTCCCAGTGGAACGCGATGCTCTTCGACTTGAGCAGGCCCATCGGCAGGGAGTCGACGTCGTCGATGGCCACGATCCGGCCGAACGGGTTGAGCACCTCCGCGTAGACGGAGAGGTTGCCTTCCGTCCCGGTCGTGCTGAAGACGTGGTCGACGCCGCCGGGCGCGACCTCGGCGAGTTGCGGGGCGAGCGGCTTCGTGTGGTCGACGACGTGGTCGACGCCCATGCGGCGGGCGAACGCGGCCGTCTCCGGGCGGGAGGCGGTGCCGATCACGGTGAGGCTGGTGAGGGCACGCGCCAGCTGGGCCACCATCGAGCCGACGCCGCCCGCGGCCGCTGTCACCAGCAGCGTGCCGGTCTGCTCCAGGGCGCCGGTGCGCAGCCCGAGCCGCTCGAACAAGCCCTCCCAGGCCGTGAGCGAGGTCAGCGGCAGCGCTGCCGCCTCGGTGAACGAAAGGGAGACGGGCTTGCGCCCGACCATGCTCTCGTCGACGGTGTGGTAGCGGGAGTTGGCGCCGGGGCGGTCGATGGCGCCGGCGTAGTAGACCTCGTCCCCGGCCCGGAATAGCTGCACGTCGCTGCCGACGGCGACGACCGTGCCTGCCGCGTCCCAGCCCAGCACCTTGGGTTCGCCAGCCGGGTCGGTGTTGCGCCGGACCTTGCAGTCGATCGGGTTGACGGCCACGGCCTCGACCCGGACCAGCAGGTCGCGCGGACCGGGCTCGGGGATCGGGAGCTCGACGTCGGCCAGGCTCTCGGGGTCGTCGATCGGCAGGCTCTTGCGGTAGGCGACGGCGGGCATCGTGGTCCTGCGGATCTCGTGGGTCATAGCCGCCACCCTAATCCTCTAACCGATCTGACGCACCGTATGGGTTTGACCCATGGAGCCGGCGGCCCGTCCGCGGGGATTCGCGGAGTTCACCCTTGCGGCCGGTCGGGCCCGTCCCCTTCGAGTGCCGCGACGAGTTGGGCCAGGCCGCCGCCGGCCACGGCGAGGGCCAGGTGGTCGTGGAAGTCGCGGCTGTGGACGATCAGGCCGTCACGGACCCTCAGCACCTGGATGTTGGCGGCCTCGAAGGTCCGTTCGGTGATGCGGTGGCGCACCCGGTAGTCGAACTCGGCGACGACGACCTCCGGATCGTCGGTCGCGCGGATCACGACGTTCGTCGCGGTGAGCTCCAGGGGTGAATGCGCGGCGACCTCGGCGAACCGCTCCGCGAGCACGGCCCGCCCCTCGAAGCGGCGCGGCCCGACCGGCGCGAAGACGGTCTCCACCACGGCGTCCTCGGAGTAGAGCTCGGCCAGCTCCGAGAACCTCCCGTCGGTGATGCCCTCCAGCAGCTTGAGGAAGACGTCGCGCGGTGACGGCGTTCCGATCATGATCAACCCCCATCGGCCTGCGGATAGAATCGGACTGGCGAGTCCGATTTCGACGATACGGACTGGACACTCCGGTTGTCCAGGGGTGGATCCGCCATGGGCGGGAGAGGAGACGAACCGGATGAGCAGCGCTCAGCGGAACCCGTTGCGGGCGGACGCGGCCCGCAACCGGGCCAGGCTGCTGGAGGTCGCCACGCAGGTGTTCACCACCCGCGGCGCGGGGGTCCCGACCGAGGAGATCGCCCGCGCCGCCGGGGTCGGCGTGGGGACACTGTTCCGGCACTTCCCCACCAAGGAAGCGCTGCTGGAGGCGGTGGTGGTGCGCAGGCTGGAGACGATCACGGCCCGGACGGCCGAGCTGATCGCCGGTGCCGAACCGGCGGAAGCCTTCTTCGCGTGCTTCCGGCTGGTGGTCGAGCAGTCCGCGGGCAAGGGCGAGTTCGCGCAGGCGCTCGCCGCGGCCGGCGTGGACGTGCACGCCTCGCTGCAGGAGTCGACCGCGCTGATGCGGGCGCAGTTGGCCCATCTGCTGGCCGACGCGCAGCGGGCGGGAGTCGTCCGCCCGGAACTGGGCCTGCCCGAGCTGATCGCCCTGCTGGTCGGCACGGGCGTCACGATGGAGCAGCTCGGGGACGAACCGGCGGCACGGGAGCGGATCTTCGAGGTGGTCTTCGACGGGCTGCGGCCTCGCTGAGCCCGCCGGGCCGGTCCCACGGCGGGCGTCCGCCGATCTCGGTTCAACAGCTGTCTCGGTTCCCAGTTACAGCATGACGAGCAGCTTGGTGCCCGGCACCAGCTTCCGGTTGACGGAGGTCGACTGGACGAACAGCGTGTACGAGGGGTTCTCGCCCGGCTTCACCGTGGCCTCCGCGTTCGGCAGGCCGAGGAGCCGGCGGGCCGCCGGGCCCGAGAACACCCTGCCGGTCATCCGGCCGGTGGCCGGGTCCTTCTCCGCCACGGCGAGCTGCTTGTTGCCCTGGATCTTCTCGCGCTTGGACAGTTCGTAGAAGGCGCAGCCCGTCTTGTAGACGTGGCCGGCGCTGGTGACGAATTCGCGGATCGAGGTCTGCTGGTCGACCGGGATCAGGATGTACTTGCCGGTGTCCAGGGCGTCGAGGTTGGCCTTCACCTCGGCCGTGTTGAGGTCCTGGCCCATGGCGAACAGGTTCCTGGTGCCGCGCACGCCCTGCTCGCGGCCCCGCAGGAAGCTGGTGGCGGCCGACTTGACGGTGCCGATGGCCTCCTCGACGCCCTGGCTGGAGTCCGCGTCCCAGATCGCGATGTTGCCCGCCGGGAAGCCGTACTCCTGGGCGGTGCGCTTGGCCAGGGAGTTCGGGACCAGGATCGCCGAGGTCCAGTGGTCGGGGAGGTCGTCCATGGCGCCCTGGATGCGGCTTATCCAGCTGCGCAGGACGGCGGTGCCCTTGCCGGCGTTCATGCGGGTGTGCTCTGGCCGCTCTCCGAGCAGCCGGAGGCGTTCTCCTCGCCGTCGGTGACGACGACCTGGAGGAAGGAGTGCTCCCCGTATCCTTCCCAGATGTTCTTCAGGTCGTCGATGGACTTCACGGCCGCCTCGATCAGCGCCGTCGCACCGTTGTCGACCTCGTAGAGGCCCCGCAGGGACGGCAGGTGCTTGACGTCCATGTCCCAGACCAGGTTCTGCACCTCGTGGTCGAAGGCGTAGAGGCTGATCCGGGTCTCGTGGCCGAGCCGGTCGGACTCCTCCTGCAGCCCCTTCACGAACTCGTCGACCACCCGGACGAGTTGCGCCGCGTGCTGGCGCATCGAACCGGACTTGTCGATCACGAGCGAAACGTGGTTGACCTTGTGCTTGATCCTGTTCGCGGACATACCTCTACCCCTTTTCCAACGCCCTTTCGACGCCTTTCCGGCGTTCCCTCCAGCGTTGTTTCCACACTACGAGGAGGCACTGACAATCCACCCTGACCTGGGGTTCCACGGAGCCGACCACCTTCGCTCCAAGAACGTGTGGATATTGACGGGCAATTAGCAGTCGGCGTCGGGCGAAGGCCCGCTCCAAGCTGCCGCGTCTCGAATGGTGGCGGCCAGGGCGCCGGGGGCGGTGAGGTGGGCGGCGTGTCCCTGGCCGGTGAGGGTGACGACTCGCGCCTGCGGCAGGGCACCGGCCAGGTCGGCCAGGCGTTCGCGCAGGTGGGCGGGGCTGAGGTCGCCCTCGATCAGGGTCGTCGGGGTTCCGAGTGCCGCGAAGCGGTCGGTACCGGTGCCGAGGGCGTCGAGAGCCTCGTCCTCCGCGATCTGCGCCGCCGCGTACGCGCACAGCTTCTCCCGCAGGCCCCCGTCGGCGAACATGGCATCGACCAGGTACGCCGGCACGCGCACGATCTCCCCCATGTGGATCCGCATCGCCTCGACCGGGTCGCCGGCCTCGAGCGCGGCGCGGGCCCGCGCCCCCGCCGGTCCGGCGACCAACTGCCTTGTCGGCATGGGCGGTTCGTAGAGGACGAGCCCGGCGAACGCCACCGGCCTCAGGAGGGCGGCCTCCAGTGCGGCCACGGCGCCCGAGGAGTGCCCCACCAGGAGCACCGGCGGCGTCAGGAGGTCCGCTACGGCGAGGACGTCGGCCGCCTCGACGGCCATCGAGTGCGGCAGGGCGATGTCCGCGCCGGGCACGTAGATCCGCCGCCGAACCCTGACGACGCGGAACTCCTCGACGAGGCGGCGGACGACGCCGTCCCAGGACGTCGCATCCCCGCCGCCCGGATGAACCACCAGCAGGATCGGCCCGGACCCGTCGTCCAGGGCGGTGACGGGACGGCCGTCGTCGGACAATGCGCGAAGCTCGGTCATGCCCACCAGCCTGCACCTGCCCACCTTCATGTCACCGGCAGACCACTGACATCCCGACGGCACACGGGCACGGCGCCGTGTACACCTCGGCCCGGTGGCATGACCTCAGGCCGGCTCCAACGGGGAGCCGCCCCAGAGGAGGCCCGTGATGATCACCCCCAGGAGCCGGATCCGGTTCGGCATCCCTCTCCGGCGCCGGCCCCGTCCGATCTGCCCGCGTGCTTGATGAGTACCCCTTGGGCAGGATGCGTGTGCACAGGGCAGGATGCGTGCGCACAGAGAGACCCCCACCCACACATTGGTACCGATGCGGACCCCGCGGGAGATGCCGGCGCCGTCCAGACGCCCCCGGGCACCTGCGCCGCACCGGGTTCACCTGCTCGCGCGCCCTGCAGACGACGCTGATGCGGTCGCCGGCGGCGAAGGCCGGGTCGGTGCGGGCGGTGCAGTCGTCGGCGTCGGGATTCCTCGAACTCAAGCGCGGCCGCACGCGCGGGCCGATCGCCGACCGACGCGAGCCGACCACCTTGTCCACCCCCGCCTCCCGGGGCGGCGGCCGTCGAGGCCGGCGTCGACAACCAGGAGCTTTGTCCGATTAGGGTACTTATGCGGCGCTGTGTCCCTGATATGGCATTCGGTCAGATGCTCGCCGGAGGTCCATGTGATGTGCATCATACGAACTTGTGTCTTCCGGGCCGATCTGTCTAGCGTTCGGGCTGTTCGCACCTGCGAACCCTGCCGCCGGGACGCCGAGTCCTGTCCACCGGTCGGCCGGACGTCGAGCAGTGCACCGGGCAGGAGCGGGGGAACCAGGTATTTCGCCGCGCCCTGCTCGGCCCGTTCGCGGACGAGACGGGTGCGGCTAGGGGTGAAGCCGCTGCGTGCGGCCGGGCTACCTCACGGCCCGAACCCGACAGCTCACCTCGCAGGCGTCGCAGAGGGACGCCCCATGCTGAATTCAGGTACCGGCCGGCATCGCCGTGCGCGCCGGAGACACACCCCGCGTCTGGCCGCCACCGCCGGGATCGTCGGCGCCGGCCTCATGCTGCCGCTGCTGAGCGCGAGCGGAGCCTCCGCCGCGCCCGGCTCCCACACGCACGCGAGCCACGCCGGGTGGCAGGAGCACCACCAGCACTGGCACCAGAGCGACTCCGATGACCAGCACCGCCTCCAGGCCGGCCCGCACGCCGCGCAGCCCTCCGCTCCGGCCTCGGCCGAAGCCTCGTACGCCTCGCCGTCGCCGTCGCCGTCCGCTCCGGCCTCCCACACCTCGGAATCCGCGACCGCGCGCCCCGGCGGCGAGTCCCAGGGCTCCCACTCGGCGCGGCCCTCCGCTCCGGCTTCGACCCCGGCGTCCCACACGTCCGCGCCGTCGTCCCCGTCCACCCCGGCCACGCACGCCCCCGCCCCCGCGGCCGCACCCACCACCCCGGCCGCCCCCACCACCCCGGCCGCGCAGACCGGTTCGAGCTCGGACGCCGTGCAGCAGGTCCTCAATCTGATCAACCAGGCGCGGGCCGCCCAGGGTCTGCCCGCCTACACCATCACGTCGGGGCTGACCAGCAGCGCCGAGGCCCACAACCAGACGATGGCCAGCGGCTGCGGAATGTCCCACCAGTGCCCGGGCGAGGCCGAGTTGGGGGCGCGGGAGACGGCCGCGGGCGTCCAGTGGAACGCCGTCGGGGAGAACATAGGCTACGGCAACGGGGTCTCCACCTCGGCCCAGGACATCGCCGCCATGGCGGTCGGCCTGACCCGGGACATGCTGAACGAGACACCGCCGGACGACGGCCACCGCAAGAACATCCTCAGCAGCGAGTTCACCCACATCGGCATCGCCGTCCACCGGGATGCCAGTGGAACCGTCTGGCTCACCCAGGACTTCTCCAACTGACCCGTCCGTCGAGGACGTAGGCCGGGGCCGGTCCGACCCCGTCCCGTGCGGGTCGGCCGCCTCCGTCCCGCGGGCACCCAGCCCGTGAGACGGAGGCGGCCGGAGGATCGGGAACGGATGAGCGGGAAGTTCCGGGTGTTCGCCCCTCGCGCCGCTGCCCGACCACTGCCCTCGGGCGCTGCGGGACCTACGCTCGCGTGAACCCGTGGCTCCGCTCCACTTTCGCCACATGCAGCGTGTAGCTCTGGTACCACTCGGCTTGCCCGCGCTTCTGCGCCGCACGGTGCTCGACGTTGCACCGCCACTCCGTGAGGGCCTCGGCGTCGCGGAAGTACCCGACGGTGATGGCCAGCCCTCCGGGAGTTTGAGCGTAGTCCATCCCCAGGTACCCGGGGATCTCCTTCACCAGGTCTTCCATGCGGGCGTTGGTCTCGCTGTACCCGCTCTGGTCCTGGGTCCGCACCGCCGTGAAGACAGCCATGTAGTAGGGAGGTTCATAGGCTTCGACGGGCGTGACAGGCGCTTCCGAGTGATCGCTCATGGCGCCACCGTAAGGCGGGATGCACCCGACGGGCCAGCTTCTCTCCGGAACGGGATGCATGAGGGATCGGCCTCTCGACCGAAGCTGTCCGAGCGCTCCTCCAGCCCCCGGAAACGACCACGAGCCCACGACCCGGCCGGGAGGACGTGCCGGAGCCGGGACAATGGGCCGATGACCAGTCAGCTCCCCCGCGGCCTCCAGCACCTCATCCCCACCTCGCGCGCCACCACCGCCGGCGAGCGCGCCGCCTCCCAGCTGCTCCACCTGCGCACCGCGACCGTGCCGGTCCCGGTGCTGGCCGCGGCCGCCGAGCTGATCGCCGGTCAGTTGGACGACCCGGACCCGGCCACCCGCGACGCCGCCGGCGCCGTCCACGCCCGCCTGCTCGCCGCCATCGAGACCGCCGCGCCCGACCGGTAGCAATTCGTGGCAGCCCGATTCCGGTGCCCTGCCGGCGGGGCCGACGGCGGTGCCCTCGATGGTCCGGGGATCCGTCTCGATCCGCGGCGGCGCCGGTAGGCCGGTGGGTGCTCGGGGCGTCGGCGCAGGCGTACGAGATGCCGGAGCGATGGCCCGGTTGGACGGTCGAGTTCTGGCAGGACCGCTGGGAGGAGCACATCGGGGCGGCCGCCGGCCGGTTCCAACCGCCACCGGTCGACCGTGCTCGCGCGCTGGCGGAGGTCCGAGCAGCTGTCGAACTCCGGAACGGCCGGCGGGCGCGCGGGGTGAACTGACGGTCGGCCACTGCAGCGTTCGAGGGGCGGCGACCGGCGGGAGGCTTCACGCGCCGGGAGGCGTTCCACCGTCCGCGGTGACGGCGGGACTCGGAGCGGCGACGGGAGCGGGAGCCGCAGCAGGGTCCGCGGCGCGGGCGTTGTACTCGGCGAGCGTCTCCCGGGTGAAGCCGAAGAAGTACGTGGCCAGGAAGCCGACGACGTAGCCGGTCACCAGTCCGCCGCCGTAGACGGCGGCGCTCGCGGCCATCCCGTGCGGGCCGGCCAGCAGGGGGAACAGGGCCCAGCCGGAGGGGCCGATGGCGGTCGAGCCGACCGCGCCGCCGAGCTGGCCGGCGGCACCGACGAAGGCGCCTCCGGCGGCCCCGCCCACGCAGGCGGTGATGAACGGGCGCCCTAGCGGCAGGGTGACCCCGTAGACCAGCGGCTCGCCGACGCCGAACAGGCCGGCCGGGAGCGCGGACCTGATGACGGCCCGGATGGAGGCGTTGTGGCGCAGCCTCAGGTGGACGGCCGCGGCGCAGCCGACCTGGCCGGCGCCGGCCATGGCGAGGATCGGCAGCAGGACGGTGGAGCCCTGCTGCTGGATCAGGGTGGTGTGGATCGGGATCAGTGCCTGGTGCAGGCCGAGCATGACCAGCGGCAGGAAGAGGCCGCCGAGCACGAGCCCGGCGAGCAGGCCGCCGTGGGCGAGCAGCCAGGTGGCGGTGTGGCCGATGGCGGTGGAGATCTCCCCGGCGACGAACATCAGGCCGAACAGGGCGGCCAGGCCGCCGAACAGGACGGTGATCGTGGGGGTGACCAGGACGTCCAGGGCGGCTGGCAGGATCCGCCTGGTCCACCGTTCCAGCTGGACGGCCAGCAGCGCGGCGCCGAGCGCCCCGACCACTCCGCCCTGCCCGGGGGTGAGGTGGTGGCCGAACGCCTCGACCTTGGCGACGCCCGCGTAGACGATCACACTGGCCACCGCCCCGCCGAGCACGGGCGTACCGCCGAACTCCTTCGCGGTGTTGTAGCCGACGAAGACGGCGAGCAGGGACATGAAGCCCGCGGAGACCGGCCCCAGGGCGGTGACCAGTGACGGTGCCCAGCCGAGGTTCGCGAGCGCCCCGGAGAGGGCGGCGACGATCCCGCACCCGATCAGGGCGGGGATCAGCGGGACGAAGATGTTCGCGATCCGGCGCAGCGCCCGTTTCGCCGGGGTCGCGTTGCGCACGCGGGTCTCCGCCCGGATCCGCTCACCGCGCCCGGCGAGGGCCTCGGCGGTGGGGACGCTCCCCGTTTCGGTCCCGCCGTCGGAGTCCAGGAGGCGGCGCAGCTGCGCGGTGGCCCCGGCGACGGCTCCCGGGCCGAGGACGATCTGGAAGGTGTCGTCCTCGACCGTGCCCAGGACGGCCGGCAGCGCGCTGAGCGCCTGGTGGTCGATCAGGGAGCGGTCGGCCAGGCCCAGCCGCAGCCTCGTCATGCAGTGGGCGACCGAGCGGATGTTGGCGGCGCCGCCGACCAGCGGGAGGATCGCCTCGGCCACGGCGCGGTTCTTCTCGTCCGACATGACGAAGGACGTACCCGGATGGTCTCGTCGCTCAACCGGCGGCGGGCGCGGACCGCTCCGGGAGCGGGTCGTCCTCGGACAGCATGGTGGTGCGCACCCGGTGCACGTAGCGGTCCACCAGGTGGCGCAGCACGCTGACCGCGGCGGCGACGTCGGGCTCCGGGACGCCGTCCAGCGCACTGGTGAGTCCGGCGGTGTTGGCCTGTTTCAGGCGGTCGAGCATCTTCCGCCCGTCGTCCGTGATCGCCACCTGGCGGACCCGGCGGTCCAGCGCGTCCTGGGTGCGTTCCACCAGTCGCTGGCCCTGCAGGCGGTCGATCTGCCGGGTGACGTGGGAGGGTTTGACCATCAGCCGGTCGGCCAGGTCGCTCACCCGGCTGGCCCCCTCGGTCTCGGCGAGCGCGCGCAGCAGGTAGACGTCCGAGCGGGCGGCCGTGATGCCCGCCTTGGCGGTACGGCGTTCGTGCTCCTGCGAACGCGTCAGCAGGTAGGCCAGCGAGGCCAGTACGGCCTCCAGGTCGGAGGCGGTGGTCCGATCGTCTTCGGCGTCCGGCATGGGGGAACTGTAGCGATCCGGTGCGGTCCGCGGCTCCGGCGGGCAGCGGTGACCGGATTTCGGACAGATTCGACCGTCACCCGATGCGCCCTTTCATCGCCACGTAACGCGAGTTAGCGTGACGGTCAGTTAGTTGCTTTTGGCACGTAAATGGCCCGGGCCCTGCCCCACCACACCTGCGGGCCCATCCGACCGGCACCGCCGGCCCCACCCAGCTCCGAGAAGGGGAGCCCCCCTGATGGCCACTGGCGCGAAGACCCCACGCTTCACCCACCCCGCCGCCCGCGGCGCCTGCCCGTTCGCCCCGCCGCCCGCCTACCGGCAGGCCCGGCAGGAGGAACCGGTCAGCCGCATCTCCCTCTGGGACGGCTCGACCAGCTGGCTGGTCACCCGCCACGAGGACATCAAGGCGGTCCTCTCCGACGCCCGCTTCAGCTCCGACTCCACCCGGCCCGGGTTCCCGTTCATCAGCGCGGGCGCCCGGCAGCTGAACTCCGGTCAGCCCACCTTCATCCGGATGGACGACCCCGAGCACTCCCGCCTGCGCCGGATGCTCACCGGCGAATTCATGATCAAGAAGGTCGAGGCGCTGCGCCCCGAGGTCCAGCGCATCGCCGACGACCTGCTGGACCGCATGACCGAAGGACGCTCCAGCGCCGACCTGGTCCGCGAGTTCGCCCTGCCGCTGCCGTCCCTGGTCATCTGCCTGCTGCTCGGCGTCCCCTACCAGGACCACGACTTCTTCCAGGAGTGCAGCCGCGTCCTGCTGCGCCGCGACTCCTCGGCCGAGGACGTCACCGCCGCCCAGGCCCGCCTGTCCGACTACCTGGTCAAGCTCACCGACGCCAAGCGCGCCCAGCCCGACGACGGCATCCTCAGCCGCCTGGTGGCCCGCGGCGAACTGAGCACCGAGGAGATCGGTGCGATGGGCCGGCTGCTGCTGGTCGCCGGCCACGAGACCACGGCGAACATGACCGCGCTCTCCGTCCTCGCCCTACTGCGCAACCCCGACCAGCTCACCCACCTGCGCCGGCACCCCGAGACCGCCCCCGCGGCGATCGAGGAGCTGCTGCGCTACCTGACCATCGTGCACTCCGGCCTGACCCGGGTCGCCGTCGAGGACGTCGACCTGGCCGGTGTGCGGATCCGGGCGGGCGAGGGCGTCGTCTGCATGATCAGCACCGCTAACCGGGACGAGCAGCAGTTCCCGGACGGCGACCAGCTCGACCTGTCCCGCGACGCGCGCCTCCACCTGGCCTTCGGCTTCGGCGTCCACCAGTGCCTGGGCCAGCCGCTCGCCCGACTGGAACTGCAGATCGCCCTCAACACCATCCTGCGGCGACTGCCCGAACTGCGCCTGGCCGTACCGTTCGAGGAGATCCGCTTCCGCGGCGAGATGCTCGTCTACGGCGTCCACGAGCTGCCGGTCGCCTGGTGACCCGGCCCTACCGGGCCGCGACCGAGCGCCGAGTGGCAAGCACCCCAACACGCCTAACATCCACCGGAGTCAGCCCCCACCAGGGCCCCGACCGGCCATGTCCCGAAGGGAAGACCATGCTCATCCACATCGACCAGGAGAAGTGCTGCGGCGCCGGGCACTGCGTACTCGCCGCCCCCGACGTCTTCGACCAGCGCGACGAGGACGGCATAGTCGTCGTGCTCGACGCCGAGCCGCCCGCCGAACTCCACCAGGCCGTCCAGGACGCCGCCGCGGCCTGCCCGGCCGCGGCGATCCGCCTGGAGCAGGTGTGACCGCTCTGCGGGACGTGGCCGTCGTCGGCGCCGGCGCGGCCGGTCTGCACGCCGCCGAAGCGCTGCGCCGGTCCGGCTACGACGGCCGACTCACCCTGATCGGGGCCGAGGACGAACTCCCGTACGACCGCCCGCCGCTGTCCAAGGACCTGCTCGGCGGCGAGTGGCAGCCCGACCGCCTCACCCTGCGTGGCCCCCAGGCACTGGAGGAGCTCCGGCTCGACCTGCGCCTGGGGGTGCGGGCCGAAGGACTGGACCGCCGGGAGCGCACCGTGCAGTTGTCCGACGGCCGACGGGTGCGCTGCGGAGCCGTCGTCGTGGCCACCGGGGTCCGCCCGCGCCGCCTCCCCGGCGCCGACGCGCCGCTGCCCGGGGCGCACGTGCTACGCACCCTCGCCGACGCCATCGCCCTGCGCGATGAACTGCGGTCGGGCGTACGGCTGTTGGTGGTCGGCGGCGGGCTGCTCGGCGCCGAGGCGGCGGCCACCGCCGTCGGACTCGGCGCCGAGGTGACCTGGCTGACCTCCACCACCACACCGCTGGCCGCCGTCCTGGGCACCGAGACGGCCGCGCTGCTGGCGGACCTGCACCGCGAGCACGGGGTACGGATCCACCGGGGCGTGGCCACGGCACTGCTCGAACGACACGGCCGGGCGGCCGGCGTGCGGCTGGCCGACGGCTCCGAACTGGCCGCCGACGCCGTGCTGATGGCCATCGGATCCGAGCCGGCCACCGAGTGGCTCGCCGACAGCGGCGTCCCGCTGGACGACGGCGTGGTCTGCGACGCCTACTGCGCCGCGGGCCCCGGCGTCTGGGCGGCCGGCGACGCCGCCTCCTGGCCCGACCCGCGCACCGGCCGCCGCCGACGCCTCGAACAGCGCACCAACGCCACCGAGCAGGCGATGCACGCCGCCCGGAACCTGCTGGCCGGCCCGGACGGCGCCCGGCAGGCCTACGAACCGGTCCCCTACCTGTGGACCGACCAGTACGGGCTGCGGGTCCAGGTGTTCGGCCGACCCGGCGGCGCCGAGCGCTTCGAGGTGGTCGACGGCAGCCCCGCCGAACACCGCTTCGCCGCCGTGTGCGTACGGGACGGCCGGGTCAGCGGCGCGGTCGGCATCGCCTCCGCCCGGGCGCTGCGCGGGCTGCGCGCCCAGGTCGCGGCGCACAGTCCGTGGCCGCCCGAGGCGGAGTGAACCGGGGCTGCTGAGGTGCCCGCCGCCCCACCGCCGGCCGGGCGGGGCGGCGGGCTCCTCCGCGTCCGCGGTCTGGCGCCGTGCGCCGCCGGGTGCTGGCAGCCGCGGCGGAGCACAACCGGCGCGGGGCCGAGCTGGCTGTCGCGCACCCGTGGGGGCTGGGAGACCACGTAAGACCTCACTCCCCGGAGTTGGCTGCGGTCGATGAAGCAGGAAGAGACTCAGCGAGAGAACCGCTGAGAATCACGCAACGGTCATGTGCTCAGCCGAGCGGGCGGCAGAGCAGGACGTCCGGGACGCCGTAGTGGAGCCAGCGCCAGGTGTAGCCGACGCCCGCCACGTACTCGTCGGAGGCGCACTGGCCCTTGTGGTAGCCCGGCGCCCAGTCGCTCGCCGCGGAGTCGGAGCCGGTGGGGGCCGACGGGCGGTTGTCGGCGTGGTCGAACCAGACGTTGCGGCCGGCCAGCGGCAGCTTCGCGGCGGCCGGGGCGCACAGCAGAGCGGACATGGCGTTGCCGTGCACCGAGTATCCGACGGCGAAGGTGTTGTCCGGGCACTGCAGCTTGTTGTAGCCGGACGCCCAGTCGCCCTCGGTGACGTACCGCTCGTCGGTGACGGTCACCCAGTCCCCGGCGCCCGTGGCCGGTTCGCCGGCGTCGGTGCACAGGCCCCGGCTGTCGCTGCGGCCGAGGCCGATCAGGCGCTCACCGTCGGGGCAGTTGCCCTTGCGGTTGCCGCCGCTCCAGTCGGGCAGCGCCATCATGCGCGTCGACACGTTGTAGTCGCCGTGGTCCAGGTTGAGCTGGTTCCAGTGCGCGGACCGCGCCACCTGGCCGGTGTACGAGGGCGCGTTCACCAGCTTGTTCCAGTCGGCGGCCCGCCAGTCGCCCTGGTCCTCCAACGACAGCTGCCCGCCGTTCGCGTCGTACGAGAGTAGAGCCCAACTATCCTGCGGAACACCGCCGTTCTGCCAGCCGACCAACGGCCAGACGGCGAAGTCGGTGTCGTTGGCGACCAGGATGTCGGTGAAGTTGCGGAACCAGGCCTGCTCCTTGGCGTCGGTCGAGCCGCGCCCGCCCGCGCCGAACTCGCTCACCCACACCGGTGCCGTGAAGTGCTGGCCGGCCTGCGTGACGAACAGCGCCTCCTGGTTGACCACCGAGGCCAGCTGGTCCGGCGTGAAGTCCTCGTAACGCGGGTCGCTGGTCGAGCCCGGGCCGCTGCCGGCGCCGGTGTTGGCCGGGCCGGTGTAGGCGTAGAAGTGGGCGGCGTAGACCAACTTGCCGGAGTTGATCAGGGTGTTGGAGAGCGTGGCGACCGGGGTGAGCATCGGGCGGCCGTGGGAGAAGAGAGCCGATGGGATGCCGTACCAGTTGATGCCCTCCATGATGATCAGCATGTCGGGGTCGGCCTGGAGGATCCTGTTGCCGGCCTCCTCGAAGGCGGCGTTCTCGTCATGGCTGTCGCCCATGCCCCAGTTGGGGTCGTCCCAGGTGTCGCGGCGGACCTCGTTGCGCAGGTCGGCGCCGACGACGCGCTTGTTGGCCTTGTAGCGGTTGGCCATGAACACCCAGTCGTCCTCCCACTGCTGGGTGCTCTGACCGCTGTTCCAGCGTTCGTTGCCGTCCAGGCCGCAGCAGAAGCGGTAGCTGGTGGTGTGGTTGTTGAGGATCACCGCGAAGCCGTCGGCGGTGAGCGCCGCCACGACGGCGTCGTAGACCTGCAGCGGGGTCTTGCCCTTGAGCTGCGGGTTGGCCGCCACCGCCACGTCCGGCACCGTCGAGGTGTCGTGGATCAGCGCGTTCGCGAACGGCAGCCGGATGCTGTTGATCCCCAACTGGTGGAACCCGTTCAGGATTTCACCCATCGGCGCGCGGTCCAGCCCGAGCGGGAGGTTGTACGAGACCTGGCCGGCCTGGTTGTTCGCCGGGTCGGTGGTCGAGCCGCTGCCCTCCCACGTGCCCTGCGCGCCGGCCCAGTTGCCCGCCTTCAGCTTGAAGCGGTTTCCGGAGGCGTCGACGATGTACCGGCCCCGGGTGCTGAGTGGGCCGTCCCAGGAGGCCGCCAGCTGGGCGCCGGTCAGGACAGTGGGCGCGGCGGCGGCGGCCGTGGTGTCGGCCGATGCCGTCGTGGCACCCCCGGCGGTTGTCATGGCGAACGCGAACAGGGCTGTTCCCGCCGCCAGGGCGCGGATCACAGGTCGTCTCATGGTCATTCCCGGACGTGGTGGTGAGGGTGGGGTGCGCGCATGCGCGGGCCTGTCGTCGGACCACCGAGGGCGCGGTCCGACAACAGGCCTGAGGTGTGCATGGTAAGGGCGGGGCCTACGCCCTGTCAGGAGGGCAGGTGCCAGAGCTGGTTGGCGCTGGCCTTGCAGTCCCAGGTGCTGGTCGGTGGTCCCACACGGCCCCGCCGGGGAAGCCCACAGCCCGCCTGCGCCGCGCCGGCGCCCCCGCTCAGCCGAAGCCGAGCCGGCGGGGCGCCAGCACGTCGAGGGTGTCCCGCAGCATCGCGAGCGCCGCGCCGAGCGGGCTGGAACGGCCACCGCTCACGGTGATGTCCCCGGCGTCGGGGCAGCCGTAGACGACCGCCTTCTCCGGACCGGTCAGCGCGTGCAGCGGGTCGCCGGGGACGGTCCGTTCCAGCCGGACCTCGACCACCAGCGGGTGGTCCGCGCTCGCAGTCGCCACGGCGCGCAGTCGCTTCCCGCGGGCGGCCGCGGCCACCGCCTCCCGGGCGGCCCGCGCGTCCACCGCCTCCGCGCTGACGCGCACGGCCGCCGGGTCCCAGCCCCAGAGCAGGGCCGCGAGCAGCCGGGCCTTCGTCGCCGCGTCGCCGCCGGAGAGGTCGGCCGTGGGGTCGGCTTCGGCGATGCCGCGGCGCTGCGCCTCAAGGACCGCCTCGTCCAGGGAGTCGCCGGCCGCCAGGCGGTCGAGGACGAAGGTGGCGGTCCCGTTGGGGCAGGCCCGGATCGACCGGCAGCCGAGACCGCGCACGCCGGTTCGCGCCAGGTCCGCCGCCGGGAGGGCGGCACCGGTGGCGCCGGAGATCCTGATCAGGCTGCCGCCCGCCCGCGCGGCGTCGCCGAGCTCCCGCCAGTGGCTGAGCAGATGGCTCTTGGTCGCCGTGACCACGTGGACGCCCCGGCGCAGTGCCAGGGCGGCCTCCTCGGCGGCCTGCCGCTGCGCCTGCGGCGACGAGGGCAGCGCCTGGACCAGCGCGTGCGCGCCGGTCCGTTCGAGGGTGTGCTCCAACGCGGTCAGCGGGGCCCACGCCGCTCGCGGCGGTACCGGCTCACCCTCGCGCACCAGGACCTGCGCGGATCCCACGCGCACGGCCGCGAGCCTCGGCCGGACGCCGTGGTCGCGCGCGATCTCGTCGCCCCTCGTCAGCAGCCGCTCGGCGTAGGCCCGGCCGACGGGACCGAAGCCCGACAGCACGACCGCCGGATCATCCACCGGTTCGGGCGGCGCGCTGGTCCTACCGTGCGATGAAGGCATCCCGGCAGACTACCGAGCGACCCCGGGATTTCGCGCGCGGGGGCGCACGCCGGCGCATTGAACGTGTACACCGCACTGTTGCCAAGAGATGTCCGAATCGTGTCCAAAATCGGCCCAAGCCTGCTGCAAACCCTCCCCTGACCTGTGACTTCATCGTTCAGTCAGACGCCCGACGGGCAATTGTGAAGACGCCCCACAGGTCTCGTGTGCCCCTCCAGCACCACATCACTTTCGTTGTGAGAAATCTGGCCAAAATCCGCTTCCAGCGGGTCTACGATCTCCCAACGTCAGACCGGATCAGGGCCGTTGGTGATCACCAGGGGGTGGCATGGGCCTGCTCGGCGGCAACCTGCCGTTCGCCCGAACACTCACGGCCCACGATCTCGAAGCCCTCACCTCGCTCGGGGCCGCGCGGACCTTCGCACCGGAGGAGCACCTGCTCTCCGAGGGGGACCGCTCGACGCACGTCCTGCTGGTCCTGACCGGCTGGTCCACGGTCTTCACGGCCATCGACCGGGGAGCCACCCGGCTCGTCCTCGGGCTCCGCGGGCCGGGTGAACTCATCGGTGAGCTGGCCGCGCTGGACCAGCGTCCGCGCAGCGCGACGGTCCAGGCGCTGGGCCCGGTCGAGGCCCTGGTGATCCCCGGAGACGGGTTCCGCCGGTTCCTGGCCGAAAGTCCCCGGGTCGGCAGTCAGGTGATGACCCAACTGGCCTCCCGGCTCCGGGACTCCGACCGGGAGCGGTCGGCGCTGGCCTCGCTCACCGTGGTGCAGCGGCTCGCCCGCCGCCTGGTCGAGCTCTCCGGCGCCGACGCCACCTCCCGGCCGGGCCGGGACGGCGCCGACGCGGTGGTGCACCTGGCCCAGGACGACCTCGCCGCCACCGTGGGCGCCACCCGGGAGGCCGTGGCCAAGGCGCTCCGGCTCCTGCGCGACCAGGGCCTGGTGCGCACCGGCACCCGGAAGGTGGAGATCCTCGCCCCCGCACCGCTGTTGTTGCTCGCGCGTGGGCCGTACGACCAACGGCCTTACGACCAACGGCCGGAGGCGCGACGGCGCGCGGGAGGCGCGCCCGGACCCACCACCCGGCGCGTGTAAACCGCCACAGACAACCCGGCGTGCGGAGCCGGATCCTGACGACGTGTCGAAGACAACCATGGGGGTGAACGTGGACGACCAGGCAGTCGACGCGGTGTACGAGCTGGTGGTGGGCGTGGACGTGCGGAGATCCGGCGCCTACGACGATCCGGGCAAGACCCGGATGCGCCGACAGCTCTACACCGTCCTGGACCGGGCGTTCGCCCGCGCCGGGGTGCCGACCCGGGTCGTCCACCGGGAGGACCGCGGCGACGGCGTCCTGGCGACCATCGCCTCGACCGTACCGCCGGCGCGGATCATCGGCGTCTGGGTGACCGAGGTGCACGAGCAACTGCGCCAGGAGAACCGCGACCTTCGGATGCCGCTCGGGCTCCGGATCGGCCTGCACGTCGGCCCGGTCACCCACGACGCCCAGGGGGTCAGCGGCCACGCCGTGGACCTCGCCTGCCGACTCACGGACGCGGACGCCGCACGCCGGTTGCTCGAACGCGACCGCGCCGACCTGGTGGTGGTGGTCTCCGACTCCCTGTACCGGGAGGTGGTCCGCCACGGCGGCCGCTTCGTCGATCCCGAGCACTACGCGCCCGCCCGGCTGCGGCTCAAGGACGGCGAGGTGCCCGCCTGGGTCCGGCTGCCGGGCCGACCGCGGCCCGCCTCGGTGCCCGAACACGAGGAACCGCACACCGACGGGCCGGCCGCGGCAGAGCCGACCACCGGTGGGACGTCCGACGGTCGCGGCGCCGACGGCGGGGCGCCCGGCGCGATCAGCGTCGGCGGCGACTTCTCGGTGCACCGCGACAACACCTACCAGGCGCCGGTGCACATCGGCCGTACCACCGGGGGAGTCCGCCGTGCCTGAACTGCGCAAAGCGCTCGACGCGCCCCCCGAGCGCCGGACGGAGGAGCCGCGCGAGCGGGCCAACCGGTGGTCGGAGGGCCGCCCGGAGCTCCCGGCCGGCGCCCCAGAGCAGCGCGGACGCGATGAGCGGTCCCGCGACGACCGCGGGCGGGACCCCGGCGAGCGGGACCGCCGCGGCGAACGCGGCGACGACCGGGCCCGCGACGACCGCGACCACGCCGACCGCGACCACGCGCCGCGTCGGCCGGCCGACGAGGAGCCGGGGCGCGCCGGGGACGAGCCGAAGCGCCCCGAGCACGACCAGGACGAACCGGGGCGCCCCGAGCACGACCGCGAGGAGCAGGAGCGCTCCGAGCGCGAGCGCGCCGCCGGCCGCTTCCGCGAGCGCAGCCGCGACCGTCTGCTGGACGAGCAGGAGGAGGAGGGCGGCGGCGCCACCGGAATGGCCGCCACCTCCCGCGCCCACCGTTCGGCCCGCTCCTCCTACCAGGTCGGCGGCGACCACAACCTCTTCGACCGCTCGGTGTTCCACCGCGCCCACATCGGCGACGTGCACCTGCGCCTGGACAGCCGGCAGGCGGTCGGCGCGGTCAGCGGCCCGGTGCCGGAGGCGGAGCTGCGCCGGGTCCGCCGGATCTACCGCGAACCGGAGGGGTACGTCGGTCTCCAGCGGGCGCTGCGCCGCCAGCACGTGCTGGTGCTCGCCGCCGCCCCGGGCACCGGCCGGACCTGCACCGCGCTGGCACTGCTCGACGAGCTGACCGAGGTCGAGCCGGTCGACGACGGGGCGGCGGACGGGCCCGCCGCGGAGGGTGAGAAGGAGCCGTCCGCCCGGGTCTCCCGGCTCGCGCCGGACACCCCGGTGAGCCGGCTGGTCTCCATGGTGCGCGACGGCGAGGACCGGCGGCGCGGCTACCTGCTCGAACTCCCGTCCGGCGGCGGCCGTCCGGTGTTGCCGCCCGAGGAGCTCGAACTCGACGCGCTCGCCGCGTCCCTGGCCGCCCGGGACTCCTACGCCATGCTGGTGGTCGCCGCCGGCCCCACCGCGGCGCCGCTGCTCTCCGGGCGGTACGGACTGATCTGCCCGCCCGCGCCCACCGAGGAGCTACTGCGCGCCCGGCTGGCCGAACGGCTGGCGGAGGAGACCGGCCGGGCGTCCGGGGACGACCCGGATCCGGAGCCCTGGGAGGCGTTCGGGCGGGGCCCGAGCGCCCGGACGTCCGGACGCGCCGAGGAGTTGGTCGACGACCCGGAGGTGCGCGCCGCCGTCGGCCTGGAGGACCTCCGACCCGCCGAGGCCGAACTGCTCGCCGACCTGATCGCGGCCCACGTGCTGGGCCGGCTCACCCGCGCGGACCTGCTGGACGGCTGCGCCAGCTTCGCCCCGCAGCAGGCCCAGGAGTGGTTCGCCGGCGCCGACCGGGAAATCGCCGACACCGCCGAGACCAACGAACGCTCGGCCGCCACGGTGCTGCACCCGACCGCGTCGCGGATCGCCCTCGCCGTCCTCAACGGTTCGGCGCACAGCACCGTCGCGGAGGCCGCGCACCTGCTCACCTGGGAGCTCGCGGTCACCCGCGACCCGGCCAACGCGCCCGCCCGGCCACTGTTCTGCGACGACCCGACCTCCGACCTCGCCTTCCTGCGGGCCGAGTTGACCACCGGCGAGGTGGAGACGGCAGGCATCGGCGCCCCCGCCCGGATCGTCCGCTATCGGGGCGCGGCGCTGCCCGCCGCCGTCCTCGCCGAGGTCTGGGACCGCCACCACCCGGCCCGCGAGCCGGTGGTCCGCTGGATGCGGCAGCTCGCCGACGACCCGCGGCCCGAGGTCTGGGTGCGGGCGGCGCTGGCCTCCGGCGAGCTGTGCGCCCGGGACTTCGCCACCGGCTACGAGAAGCTGGTCCGCCCGATGGCCACCGCGCCCGCCACCCAGCGCCGCGCGTTCGCCGCCACCGTCCTCGATCAGACCGCCCGGCACGAGAGCCACCGGCCCACCGTCCGGGCCCTCGTCCGGGGCTGGGCGGGCTCCGACTCGATCCGGCTGCGCTGGACCGCCGCCATGGCGCTCGGGTTCGGCCACATCTCCCCGGTGGAGGAGGCGCTCGACCGGCTGGCCCGGATCGGCGCCGACGAGGACGACGACCAGGCGCCGCTCGCCTCGCACAGCGTCGTACGGCTGCTGTCCGGCCCGGACGACCGGGCGGTGCTGCGCCGGATCACCGTGTGGACGGCCGACCGCCGAGTGCCGTACCAGGACCTCGGCCTGCTCACCACCGTCCGGCTGGCGCTGACCACGGTCGGCGAGGTGTGGGACGGCGAGGCCTCGCCGGACCTCGCGGACCTCCTGGACTGGCCGCTGCCGTTGGCCCTCGCGGCGACCCGCCCGGACCGGGTCAAAGCCCTGGCCGACCTGATGTGGACGGCGCTGCGCACCCCGCGCTCGCACGAGGCCGCCGTCGACTGCCTGGAGTACTGGCTGCGCGGGGCCGTCCCCGAGGAGGACGGCGGGCTGGAGGACGGCCCGGACACCCGGCGCGGTCTGGCCGCGCTGCTGCCCTCCCTGCTCGCCGAGGACCGCGAACGGCAGCTCCTGGACTGGCTGTTGCGCCGGATGATGAACGACCCCGACGACCCGCTGGAGAAGGCGGCGGCCCGCCGGCTCTGGCACCTCGCCACCAGCGGCCGGCCCGATTCCGGCCGCAGCCAGCGGGACCGGAGCCAGCGGGACCGGAGCCGCCAGGCCACGGAGGAGGACGAACGATGACGGACGACCCGAAGCCCGCCCGGAAGTCCCCCGGCAAGGCCGGGCCGGCGACGGCGCACCCCGCGGGCCCGCTGCTGCGAGAGTACCCGCGCCCGGAGAGCGGCATCCGGCGGCCCGGCGCCGGCGTCGCGCTGGTGGTCTTCTACCGCAACGGCGGTCACAGCGTCGTCACCGCGATGGGCGACGAGCACGTCGGCCGCCCCTTCATGGCCCGCCCGGTGACGGTGTGCGAGGTGGCGCGGGGCACCCACGTCACCCGGCTGTCGCTCCAGGTGCCGGCGGCCGGCGGCACCACGTTCTTCGAGGTCGAGGTGGACGTCCAGTGGACGGTCACCGACTACCTCAAGGTGGTGGACGAGCAGGTCACCAACGTCGCCGTCCGGCTGCGGGCCCCGCTCACCGAGCGCCTGCGCGGCGTCTGCGCCGGCTACCCGGTGTCGGCCGCGGCCGAGGCCGACCGCGCCGTCAAGTCCGCCTGCCGCAACGGCCAGTGGGACGACCTGGGCTACGACCTCGGGCTGCGCGCGGAGCTGTACGTCCGCTTCACCGTGGACCGCAAGACCATCACGCAGGCCGAGGAGGTCCGGGACGACGACCACCGGGGGACGATGGCCGAGCGGGAGCACGTGCACACGCTGACGGGCGAGCACCGTACCGGCGAGCTGCTGCAGCTGAGGATGCAGAAGTTCCGGGTGATGCTCGACGGCGGCGAGTGGAGCCGGATCTGCTTCATGCTCGCCGACAACCCGGGCGAGGCCCGCGCCTTCATGGAGCTGCTGCGCCAGGAAGCCCGCGCGGACAGGCGCGAGCTGCTCGAACACACCCTGGACCTGGTCGAGAAGGGGGTGATCCAGTCCGCGGAGCTGGAGAGCCAGGTCCGGGAGCTGCTGGGCACCGGGGTGTACCGGGTCGAGGGCAGCTTCGGCCGGCCGCCGGTGCGGTCCGCGCCCCGGCGCGGCGAACTCCCGGCCGGCGGGCGCCCCGACGACCCGGACGACCGCTGGGACGACCGGAGTGGGCGGTACGACCGGGACGCGCGGTACGACGCGGACGACCGCGGTGACCAGCGCCGCGCGGACTGGAACGACCCCTGGGACGACGGCGGGAACGCCGGGCCCGACCACGCCGACGCGACCGTCCGCACCCGGCGCACCGAGCGGAACGGCGGCGAGCGGTGGGACGACCCCTGGTCCGAGCCCCGGACGGACCGCGGGGACGACGGACCGCGGGCCCGCCGCGACCAGCCGGGCCGAGACTCCGCCGGCGACCTCGACGACGGTCAACGCCCGTACACCCCCTCCTGGTTGGACGCCGAACCGGAGGCACCCCGACACGCCGCGGCCGACGCCGGGCCGCGCCGCCGGCCCAGCGAGGCGTTCGACGACTGGGAGCCCCGCACCGCCCGGGAAGACGACCGGTCCTGGTCACCGGACGGCGGCCGGTGACGCCATGACCGAGACCCGTGCCACGCCCGCCGCCCCCACGGCCCCCGCCGTCACCGAAGCCCCGACGACCCCGGACGCCTCCGACGAGACCCGCTTCGTCGCGGACCGCCTGCTGGCCGCGGTCCGTGAGGACATCGGCCGGGCCGACACCAAGGCCTCGATCCTGCTCACCGCCGCCCTCGGCCTGCCGGCCCTGCTGCTAGGCCGCAGCTGGCCGGACGGCCGCCCGGCCGGGCTCGCCGCCGCCCTGCTCGCGCTCGGCGGAGCGCTCTGGGCGGTCGGCGCCGTGGCACTGGTGCGGGCGATCCTGCCCCGCACCGGCACCCAGCGCGACCACGAGGGCGTCACCTACTTCGGTGACCTGTTGCCCACCGGGGGCCGGACGGCACTGGCCGACCGGGTCACGGCGGCCGGTCGCGACCCGGTCGGCTGGCTGCTCGTCCAGGCCGTCGACGTCAGCGCCATCCTGGCCGCCAAGTACCGCTGGATCCGCTGGGGCGTCGGCTGCCTGGCGCCCGGCGCCGTCCTCACCACCGCCGGAATGCTGCTCGCCTGAGCGCACCCGGCCTGCCCCCACCCGCCGACTTCCCTGCCGGCCACGCCGGTCGGCCGGGAGCACGCACCCTGATCCGGAGGAGATGACGGTGCTCCACCTGTCCCTCGCGCCCACCCGCAAGCGCGCCGCGACGGCCGCGACCCGGCCCCGGCGACCGCGGCGCGGCCTCGGGCGAGCCGCGGCCGTCATCGCGGCCGCCCTACTCACCACCGGCCTGCCCGCCGGTCCGGCCGCCGCCGACGACCCGTCGCCCGCGCCCGGCACACCAACGGCCACCATAGGCCCGGTCAACTACGCCGTCGCCGTCGACGAGTCCGGCAGCCTCACACCCGCCGACCTCGAACGCGAGCGCGCCGCCGCCGTCCGGATCGCCCTCGGCGAGGTCCACCACGCCTCGACGGTCGGCATCTTGGGCTTCGCCAGCGCGGACCAGCCGGGTCAGCACCCGGTGGACGAGGTCTGCCCGCCGACCGTCCTGGACGCCGCCGGCCGCGACCAGATCGGCGTCTGCGTCGCCAAGCTGCACAACCGCACCGCCGCCGAGGGCCAGGGCACCGACTTCCCGAACGCGATCCTCCAGGGCGTCAGCCGGCTCACCACCACCACCGACCCCGCCGTCCCCCGGGTGCTGTTCATCCTCACCGACGGCAAACTGGACGTCACGGACAGCCCCGCGTACGGCGGCGACCCGGCCCACCGGATGGCCGCCGGCGAGGAGGCACTGGCCGGGGCACTGGCCGCCGCCAAGGCCGCCCACATCCAGGTCTGGCCGCTCGGCTTCGGCGCGGAACCCGACCAGGCCGCCCTGGACCGGATGGCCTCCGGCGGGTTCCAGGAGGGCTGCGTCAGCCTCCCCGGCGCCAAGCCCCGGGCCTCGGTGGTGAAGGACGCGGGCGAAGTCGGCGCCGCACTGGAGGCGGCCTTCGCCGCCGCCCACTGCCTGCGGACCGAGGGCGTGCAGACCGGTCGCCCGCCGGCCGACCTGTCGGTGCGGATCTCCCCGCTGGCCACCGTCGGCAGCATCGTGGTCGACAAGGGCGACCCGCTGGTGACCGCGACCTACTTCGACCCCAGCGGGCGCCAGATCACCGGTCCCGGGTCCGACCCGGACTCGACCTTCGAGTTCTCCGGGCGGGACAAGGCCGTCGAGTCGCTGCGCATCACCGACCCGATGCCGGGCTCGTGGCGAGTCCACCTGGACGCCCCCGAGGGCCACCGGTCCCAGCTGGCCAGCGTCAGCGTGCTCTGGCGCGGCGCCCTGAACAGCTCGATCACGCTGACCCCGCCGTCGCCGCGGGTCGGCGAGAAGGCCGTGGTGACGGTCAAGTTGCAGACCCGCAAGGGCCTGGAGATCACCGATCAGCAGGACCTCAAGGACCTCGGCGTCACCTCCGTCCTGGAGGGCGAGGGCTTCCCGTCCGTCCCGATCAAGCTGGCCGACGACGGCGTGGCCCCGGACGCCAAGGCCGGCGACGCCACGTTCACCGGTACCGTCACCATTCCCGCCGGCGCCACCGGTCGGATCACGGCCTCCAGCACGCTGACCGCCTCCGGCCTCGCCGCCGACCAGAACCGCCCGTTCAACTCGGTGGTCTCCCCCGCGGTGCCACTGGTCACCGCGGCCTTCTCACTGGACGGCGACCACCGCGTCCACCCCGGGGACGCGCTCAAGGGCACCCTGACCCTGCGCAACGACGACACGGCGCCGCACACCCTGCGCCCGACGGTCACCGACGTCGCCCCCGGCCTGCTGACGCTGTCCCCGGACTCGATCACGCTGGCGTCCAAGGAGTCCCGCACCGTCGACGTCACGCTGACCGCCGGCAACGGCAAGGCGTTCAGCCGGCTACTCGGCCGCGACGGCGTCACCGTGGGCGGCAAGGTCTCCGTCGTCGACACCTCCGACCGCGACCGGGTCGTCGTCGACAGCCCGCTGTCCGTCACCGTCACCCGTCCGCCGACCTTCCTGCAGAAGTGGTGGTGGGCGCTCCTGCTGCTCGGCGCCCTCGTGGTGGTCGCCGTGATGGCGCTGCTGGTCCGGTTCCGGATCAAGAGCACCGGCCGGTCCCCGGCCGGACTGGAGCTGGTGCTGCTGGACGACCGCGGCCGCGAACTCGGGAAGCTCACCGCCGACGCTGGGTCCCGCGGCTGGTACGAGTTCGAGGTCAGCGGCGTCGGCGGCCCGCACCCGCGGCTCGTCCGCCGGCCCGGCGGGGCGTACCGGGTGCAGCGCAGCCAGGACGGCGGCGCCGTGCTGGAGGTCCGCCGCCAGACCCGGTCCCGACTGGTCGCGGGCACGCCGGTGCCGCTCGCCGAGGGCCTGAGCCTGACGCTCGGCGCGAGCCGCCGCCCCGGTCCGCCCTCGCCGCCACCAGGGCCCGGCAGCCGGCCGTTCCAGAGGGAACAGACCACGCCGCCGTCCGACTTCCTGTGACCCGGGCCGCTGCCCACCCCTTCGACCCACGTCCACCTCGTCCCACCCGACACCCGAGCCGGCCGCGCCGCGCGGCCGGATGGAGGCGGAACCCATGAAGATCTTCCAGCCGATGCTGTTCGTCGGCCTGGGCGGCACCGGCGGCCTCGTCGGCGCGGAACTCGACCGGCGGCTGCGCGCCGAGCTCTGCGGACCGGACGGCACGGCGCTGACCGGCCTCGGCGCCATGGCCCCCTACCAGCTGCCGGACTGCCTGCAGTTCGTCTACGCCGACTTCAGCGAGACCGACCTGGCGAGGCTGCCGCACGCCACCGCCGCCCCGGCGCTGCGCCCCGCGTTCAGCCGCACCTCGCGCTCCACCCACGACCTGCTGCCGAACTTCGACAGCTCGCCGGACGTCACCAAGATGCTCCGGGCCAGCCTGCCCGAGGAGACCGCCGCGTGGCTGCCGCCGCGGCAGAACGAGCCCAGGGTCGTTCCGCTGAAGAACGGCGCCGGCCAGCTGCCGACCGTCGGCCGGGCAGGCCTGTTCGGCACCCTGCGCGGCGGCCTGGACCCGGTCGTGGAACCGCTGATGCAGGCCATCGACGCGCTCGCCCGCTCCGGTGGGACGCTCAGCCAGCTCGGCGGCGGCCCGGTCTCCGGCTGCGACGTCTTCGTGGCGTTCTCCGTCGCCGGCGGCACCGGCGCCGGCATCTTCCTGGACTACCTCTACCTGATCAACCACGCCTTCCGGGAGAAGGGCTTCGACGGCGTCAAGATCTACCCGCTGGTCGTGATGCCCTCGGCTTTCCCGGCGGCGAGCGGCGGCGGCCGGGAGGCGGAACTGAACTCGGCACGCGCCCTGGTCGACCTCTTCCGCCTGGTGGACGAGCAGAACGCGCCGGTCGAGGGAGCCGAACTCGGCGACCTCGACGAGGACCTGACGCTGCGCATCCGCTACCCCCACACCGCCCCGATCCGGCTGCGCACCGGAATCCTGCCGACCGCCTTCCTGTTCAACCGCACCGCCGGCATCCGCCCGGACGACCTGCGCCGCTCCATGGTGTCGCTGGTGATGTCGCTCATCGGCACCGAGCTCGGCGACGGCCGCGCCACCCGCACCCGAGCCGACGACGACTACCAGACCTTCGCCGCGAGCTTCATCAACCGCGGCGTGCAGCGGGCCGCCAACGCGCCCTCCGGCATCGGCCGGCGCGGGGTCTCCACCAGCCTGGTCGCCTCGATGACCGCGCCGGTCGACGAGTTGGCCTCGCTAGTCTCCGGCCGCATCCTGCGCGCCTCCGTCGACCAGCTCGACGACCGCGCGCACCGCCCGGTCCGCGCCGCCGAGGAGCTGGTGAAGCAGATGTTCACCGACTCCGGGCTGGAGGAACTGCTACTGCGGCCCGTCCTGGAGATCCAGCCTCCCGCCCCCGAGCCGCGCGGCAGCTCGGCCATCGAGGCGGGGCTGGCCGCCCGGCTCGTCGACATGCAGTCCGAACTCGCCAACCTGGCCCGGCAGGTGGCGGCCAAGACGGCCGAGATGGCCAAGGACTTCGCGCCGCGCCGCGCGGTCGACCGACTGCTGGCGAGCGTCGACCCGTTCACCGTGCAGCGGATCGTGCGGGGCGAGCCGCAGGACGCCAACGACCTCGCCCGCCTGGGCTTCCTCGGCATGCTCGACCAGCGCACCCACACGCCCCCGCTGCCGCCCGGTACCCACGAGCAGCCGCCGCCGGTCCCCCGGATCCGGCGCCGGATGGGCGGCCTCGCCCAGCCGCGCTGGGGCGACGAGGACGTCCAGGCCGTGCTGCACGCCCAGGACGCCTGGTACCGCTGGCGCAGCCGGCAGCTGTGGCACGAGGGCTGGAAGAGCCAGCAGCAACGCTGGGAGCCGACCGCCCGGGCGCTGGACACCGAGGTCGCCCGGCTCGCCGCGGCCTTCCGCAACCACGCCAAGGACGAGCCGCGGGCGTTCGCCGAGCAGTCCCAGACGCTCTACGAGGACCGCACCGGCGTCTCGTACCTGCTCCCGCCGCAGCGCGACCTGAAGCACTTCTACGACGACCTGGTCGCCCGGCTCACCGCCCGCGAGGGCCTGCCCGACACCGAGGACGAGGCGGCCCTGCTGATGCGGCTGGTCGGCGGCGACGAGTGGCGCTCCGCCAACACGCTCAGCCGGCGCAACCCCGGCAGCGCGGTCGGCGAGGTCAAGGCGGCCGTGGAGGCGGGCGTCAAGCGGCTGTTCGCGGAGAGCGGGGAGCAGTTGGAGGAGCGTCCGCTGCTGCCCGCGATGGGAGTGCTGCTGGCCGCGGCGGCCGGCAGCGCGGAGGACGCCGAGCAGGTCAGCAAGGAGGCGCTGGAGCAGTTCGGCCGCAAGCTGGCCGGGCTGCTGCCAGCCGGGTTCGTGCCGGAGGGCACCGGGCCGCTGAAGGCCCTGGTGACGTACCCGCGGGTGAAGTCCGGGGACGAGGTGGAGGACTTCCTGCGGAAGGCGCTGCGGCTGCCGAAGGACGCCCGGGCGGAGTTCCGGGGAGTCGAGACGCAGTCGATCACGGTCGTGCTGTTCCGCAGCGAGATGAGCCTCACCCAGGTGCCCGAGGCCCGCAAGATGCTGCGCCAGTGGGCGAAGGCGAAGGAACACGAGCAGAGCGAGGACGTGCTGCGCTGGCGCCAGCGCCTCGGTCACCGCGACGACTGGCTGGTCTCCACCGAGGCGGACCGCCGGCTCATCCTGCACCGGCTGCTCAGCCTGGTCTGGAACGGGCAGGTGGACGTGCTGGAAGGGCCCGAGGACTCCCCGGACCTGATCCGGCTGCGGCTGTTCCGGGACCGCGGGGTGGACGTGCCGGGCGTGCGGCTGCGGCTGGGCGAGCAGCAGAACGGGGTCTCCAGCTGGGCCGAACTGCTGCGCGCCTACGAGCGGTGGACGGTGCTGGACGACGAGCGGACGGTGGAGGACTACTGCAGCCGGCTGATGGCGGCCCGTCCGGCCGGACTGACCCGCTCCGCGAGCCGGCCGGACCCGCTGTTCGTCCGGCTGGTCGAGCAGATCGCGCCGCAGCAGCGGCGGATGCTCAAGTCCCGCCGGGAGATCGGCGGGGAGCGGGTCGACGGGTGGTTCCGCCCGCTGTGGCAGTTCTGGGCGGAGACCCTGCCGGCCGCGCTGAAGCTGGAGTTCAACGACCAGCGGGCCGTCCAGCCGAACCTGGAGACGCTGCTGGACGTCATCCAGCGCGGCGAGCTGTCGCCGCGCGCCGCCGAGGACGTCGACGACGACGCGTACGGAGGGTACGGCACCCGCGTCCCCCCGGTGCGGGAGGAGGACGACTTTGGCACCAGCCGCCCGGCCGACCGGCCCGACGGGCGGGGGCCCGGCGGCGCCGGCGGGTACGGCGACGACGCGTACGGCACGGACCGCGGTCACCGGGACGCCACCGACCGCGACGGCGGCCGCCGGTACCGCGACGGCGCGGACCGGGAGTCGTACGGCGGCGGCCGCTCCGGGTACGACGGCGGCTACGGCACCACCGGCCGGAACCGCTCCGGGTACGACGACGGGTACGGCACCACCGGCCGGAACCGCTCCGGGTACGACGACGGGTACGGCACCACCACCGCCGGCCGCCTCGACGACCGGGCCCACCGCGACGACCGCGACGACCGGGCCGGGGCGCCGCGCAACGACGACTGGACGACGGGCTCCGGCCGGTCCACGGACCGGGCCACCGACCGGGCTTCGGACTGGGACTGGGACCGCCCCGCGGGGCCGGTTCCGGAGCCGGCCCCGGAGCCGGCCCCCACCCGGGACTCCGGACGCGGCTCGCACCGGGACGCCGGCCCGGGCTCGACGTGGCACGCCGACCACGGCTCGACGTGGGACGCCGACCGCGACACCGAGCGGGACACGCCCCGGGGCGAACCGCCGCGTCGGGATCCGTTGGACGAGCCGCGCGGCCGGTCCTTCTGGGAGAAGCCGGACCAGCCGGGCTCGGAGCGCCGGGACGGTGAGCCCGCGTGAGCACGCCCCTCCCGCTGTCCGCGCCGGTCGTCCACCTCGACCTGCGCACCGACGAACTCGCCGGCGACGACCCGGCCGTGCTGCGGAGCGCCGTCGCGACCCGGCTCGCGGCCCAGGGCCTGGCCCAACCGCACGACCAGCGCTTCCTGGTGGTGGACACCCCCGCCGGGCTCGACGAGCACCGCACCCGGTTCGAGCAGATCATGGGCTACCGCACGCCCGGCCGGGTGCGGGTGCTCTGCCTCCTGGTGGGCGGGCTGCCCGCGTACCCCGCCGAGGGCTATCCGGCCGAGCGCCGGCTGGTGCGGCCCGCCACCCTGCGCGCGCCCGAGGCCGGCCTGATCTGGGCCGGTGACCTCCAGGCCGGGCACGGCGCCGACGACCCGGCCGGGCCCACCGACCCACGCGCCCTGGGGGTGCTGGTCGACGTCCTCTCTGTTCCCGAACTGTTCGACGAGACACTGCAGTTGCTCGGCTCGCTGCCCGACGGGGTGGCGGCCCCGGCGCTGCGCGTGCTGGAGCACGGCCTCTCCCCGGAGGTCCGCGGCCAGGCTTGGAGCGAGGCGCTGCTGCGCTTCGCCGGCTCGCACACCGCAGCCCCGGCCGGCCCGACCGCCCTCACCGGCGGCGACCTGCCCACCACCCTCGCCGGGCTGGTCACCGGCTCCACCACCGGCACCCCCGGGCGGCGGGTAGACGGCGGCGAGGCGGCCCGGGCGTACCACGAGGTGGTCGGCGCGCTGGCCGACGCCGAGACCGAGCTGGTCACGCTCGGCGGTCCGGCCGGACTGCTCACCGGCGCCGGCCAGCGCGACCTGGAGTCCGCGCTCGTCCGGGGCCGGCAGGCGCTCGACCGGTACGGCGATCTGGTCGGCGGGGTGCTGCGCAGTGACGGCGGCACCGCCGGGACGCAGCCGGCGGCCGAGTCCGCCACCCGGCTGGCCCGCCTGGGCGTCGCCGTGGACCCCCCCACCACCACCGGCGAACGGATCGGCGAGAGTCTTCGCGGCCTCGCCATCGGGCTGCTCCGCGCGGGGCTGCCGCTGCGCTCGGTGGCCCAGCGGTTCGCGCTGCTCGCCGAACAGGTGCAGCCGCTGTCCAACGCCCCACTACTCGCCGAGCTGGACCGGCTGCGGGCGTCCCGCCCGCACGACCGTCCGCTGCCGCCCGACCCGCCGGGCCCCGGTGTGCTGGCCGCGACCGGGCTCGCCGGCGCGCTCGGCGGGCTCTGGACCTGGCCGGCGCTGCCGACCGCGCTCGCCGTCCCGGTGCTGCTCGCCCTGGGCGTCCTGGTCGCCGTGGTCCGGCTGCCCGGCGGCCCGGGCCAGGTCTCCGACGCCGGTCGGTTCGGCCTGGCCGCCCTCCTCGGGGCCGCGGCGGGGGCCGCCGCGGCCGCCGCGACGGGGCTGCCTGTCTGGGCGGGCGCGGTCGGCCTGCTGACCGGGCTCGGCCTCGGCGGCTGGCTGCTGCTGCGCACCTGGCACGACCACGCGCAGCGGTGGGGCCTGGAGCACGGCATCACGCCCTTGCAGGACGAGCTGAACGGCCTCAACGAACTGCTCTCCCGCGCCCTGCGCGAGTTCTGGGCGATCGAGGAGCGCCGGTACTGCGCCGACGCGGCGCTGTCCGTGGTCGGCGTGCTGCGGGCCACCGCGGCCGCCGCCGAGGAGGAGGCCACCCGCGGCCTCACCGCCGAGCAGCCCGAGGCCCCCTCGGAGAGCGAGGACGACTGGCTCGGCCGCACCGCCGACGACGAGTCCGAGGACCCGTCCTGGGGGTACGAGCGGGACGACCGCGATGACCGGGACGACCGCGACGAGGACGACGCCCCGGACGACTACGACTGGACGAGCGTCCCGTCCGAGGCCAGCAGCGACTGGACGGACGTCGCCCCGACGGCCGCCCCCTACGGCTTCGGGGCGACCGCGACTGCGACGGGCAGCACCGGTCGCGGCCCGCGGCCCGCCGCCGGCACCGCCGGCCCGCGCTGGCTGGAGCGCGGGGAGGCGAAGGGCGGCCCCGATCTGGTGCCGACCCTGGCCGGCGACCTGACGGACGCCGCCCTGACCGCCCTGGAGCCGTACTGGGGGGCGGTCGAACGCGGCCACGCCGGTGACGCCGCCCAGGAGCGGATCACCGAGCGGGTGCGCGAGCTGCTCGCGGTGGCCCGCGACCACCTGCGCCGCAACGACGTCCTGCCCGCGCCGCCGTTCGCGGCCCCGCACCGGGTGCGCAGCGGTCCGTCCGGGCTGCTCGGCATCGACATCCGCCGGGCCGCCGACCCGATCGGCCCCGACCAGGACGGCCAGGGCCTGCTGCAACTGAACTCGGCCGAGCAGCTGGACCTGCTCAGCCGCAACCCCGACGCGGTCGCCCTGATCCGCTTCGCCCCCGAGGCCGCCCGCGAGGGCAGCGCCGGGAGCGCGGCGGCCGGCCATCCGGCCGAGGAGGGCCGGGAGGTGCGGACGGCGGCCGGTCGCTACGCCGGGCGGCTGCGGCTGACCGCGCTGCGCGCCGGGGTGGTCGAGACGGTCCGGCAACGGCACGTCTCGCCGTACGACGAGGAGGAACAGTGGTGAGCACCACCGGGTCCGGCCCGCACCCGCGGAGCCCCGACGACCCCGGTCGGCGCAAGGGCGTCGACCTGCCGTACCTGACCCACGCCGGGCGGCGCCGGCTCGCCACCGCGAGGTTCGGCCCCGACCCGTCCGGCCCCGCCCGGGGCGCCCCCCGGATGCGCAACGCGCTGCTCGACGGCACTGTCCGGTGCGTCCAGGTCCGGGCCGCCGCCTCCGACGAGGCCGGCGTCACCGAGGCCGCCCGGGACGCGCTCGACACCGAGGCGGCGACCGCCCTGCGGCTCCACCGCACCTTCGGGGGCACCGAGTTCGCCCGGCTCTTCCCCGTGGTGATCGGCTACGACCTGGACGTGGCCGAGCCGTTCGTCCTCTACCGGCCGCCGCGCGGCAACCCGGCCGAGCGGCTGCACGGCCTCGCCAGCACCCAACTGCGCACCATCGAGCGGGACCTCGTCGACGCCGCCGCCCTGCTCGCCGAACTCGGCCTCGTCCACCAGGGCGTCACCCCTTCGACCGTCCGCTGGGACGGCCGGTCCGTCCAACTGTGGGGCCTGGACGCGGTGGCCCACACCGGCCGGCCTCGCACCCCGCGCGGCCCCGCACCGTACGCCTCGCCCGAACTGCGCGACGGCACCGGACACAGCGACCCGCGCGACGCCCTGTGGAGCACCGCCCAGGTGATGTACCGCCTGGTCACCGGGCGGCCCGGCGACCCCGACCGGGAACCGGCCGACCTGGCCGACCACCGCTCGCTCGCCCACACCATGCGGTCCTCGTTCGCCGCCCGCGCCGTCGACCGGCCCACCCCGGCCGCACTCCTCGGCCTGCTCTCGCCCGACCGCGGGTCGGCCACCGGCCGCGCCGCCGGCGGCGACGGCCTCACGCCGCACCGCGCCGCGTTCGACCACACCGTCTCCCTCAAGCGCGCCGCCGGCGGCGACCCGCCCGGCGGGCCCGGCGCGGACGGCAGGCCGCGCGGGTACGGCGTCCCGGGCGGCGGCGCGGACGCGACGGTCGGCCCGTACGGCGCGCCGGTCGAAACGCCGAACGGGGCGGGGGCCAGCGGCGACCCCGGCGGCGTGCTCTGCCCCTACTGCCTGGAGTACATCCGCTTCGACCCGAACGCGCTCCACGTCCCCGACGCCGTCCAGGAGCTCCAGCCGTACGCGTTCTCCGACCGCCAGAACTCCCGGCTGCTCGCCGACGAGTTGCGCGGCGCCTTCCAACTCTGCGAGGGCAACCAGGCGACGCCGCCGCACCACATCCCGGTGCCCTACCTGACCAACGGGCGCCCGCTGACCGTCGCCATGATCGGCCAGTCGAACACCGGGAAGAGCCACCTGCTGACCCAGATGATCGCCGAGATCGCCGACGACCGGTTGAAGCCGTACGGCGTCAGCTGGCAGTCCGTCAACCCGGAGCAGCACGCCAGCTTCCTCAACGACCGCGTGGTGCCGCTGCGCGACGGCAACGTGATCGCCCACACCGCCGGACTCGGCGACAGCGAGTCCGCCCGCTTCGTCGAGTCCGTGCTGATCACCGACGCCCGCGGCCGGGTCCGTCCGCTGGCCTTCTTCGACCTCGCCGGCGAGGACCTGCTGCGCACCGACGCGCTGCTGCGGTTCCTGCTCGGCATCGACGCCCTGGTCTTCGTCGTCGACCCCACCCTCGCCATGCCCCTGCCCCAGCTCGACGAGATCCGCACCGCCCTCGACCTGCACGTCAACCGGGACGGCGACCCCGCGTTCGCCACCGCCCTGGACCGCATCCCCCGGACCGGCCCGTACCTGACCGTCCCGTCGGCGGTCGTGGTCGCCAAGGCCGACCTGCTGCGCTCCGAGCCCCCCGTGGACCGCTGGCTGACCGAGCCCGGCACCGTCCCCCTGAGCCGCCGACGGCTCTACGAGGAGAGCCGCGACGTGTACGCGCTGCTGCACCGCCACGCCGGGAAGGCCTGGCTGCGCCCCTTCGACACCGCCCTGCACTGCACCATGCACATCGCCTCCGCCACCGGCGGCCGGCAGGAGGACAGCCGCTACCCGCGCGGCGTCCGGGCGCAGCGGGTGCTGGAGCCGCTGATCTCGCTGCTCGCGATGCACGGCATCATCGAGCTGGCCGACGGCCACACCGGCGTGGAGGTGGACCGATGAGCGCCACCGAACCGGACGACACCATCCACCAGATCGTGTTCCGCTGGCAGGGCAACCAGGGGCGGCGCGGCGCGGGCATGGCGGCCGCCGCCTGGTCCTGCTCGCCGGAGCGCGCCGAGGAACTCTCGCGCGAGCTCGCCCCGCTGCTGCGGGTGGACGGCGCGGTGCGCCCCAGCCTGGTCCGCACCCTCACCAAGCGCAAGGAGGTCGCCGTCATCCGGCGCTGGCCGACCGCCGACCCGGGCGGGCGGCCCAACACCGCCTGCCACCTGCTGCTCAGTCAGCAACCGGACCTGCTCGGCCCCCGGCTGTCCCTGGCCCTGAACGGCTGGACGTTCGGCACCCAACGGTTCGCCGAGCAGGCCACCGACCGCTGCGACCCCGTCCCACGCTCCCTGCTCCGGAGCAGCGCCAAGCAGGTCTGGGACGACACGCCGACCCGGATCGCCGAGGTGCGCGAGGCCCTCACCGTCGCCACCGCGGCCCTGCTGCGCCGTCCCGGACACCGGCTGTCCCTGCGTGCCGACGCCCTGCCCGGCTGGCCCGAGTGGAACCGGTCCGCCGCGGTGATCAGCGGTCTGTACGAGATCTTCGGGCACACCTGGCTCCCGCAGCAGTGGACCTTCGCGACCTACGACGTGACGGACCGCCATGACCTGATGGTCACCTGGGTCACCGACTGGGCCACCGACTCCGGGCAGCAGCATCCGCGCTCCCGGGTCGACCCGCGCCGACCGGAGCCCGGCCTCGCCCACGACCTGGCGGGCCACCTGGTCGGGCTCTACCTGGATCGCCCCCAGCAGCAGGAAGCCGGCCTGCCCGAGCTGCACGGGAAGGGCCTCCGTGACGCCGCGGCCTGGACGGCCGACGAGCGCCTGCGCCGACTCGCCCACGTCCTCGGCGTGAACTCGGGCAGCCGCCGGCAGTCCGGACGGGCGGAGCCGCCGCGCCCGGGGCGCTCCTCGGGCAAGCCGACGGAGCACGGGGTGCGGCCCGACGAGTCCCGGGACGACTTCCGGGACGACTTCGGCGTCCTCGGTCCGGACCACCCCGCCGAGCGCCCGGCCGGTCCGGCCTCCTGGCCCGACGACCCGTCCCCCCGGCACCACCAGGACACCGGCGGCGACAGCGGTCCCCGGCACGGACGCGAGCCCGCGGAGCGCCACACCCCGCAGCCCGACCCGGCTCCCACCGTGGACCCCGAGGGCGGCGTCTACACCCGCCCGTCCCGTGCAGAGCTGCGCCGGGAGCTCGAACACCCCGGCGACGTCGCCCTGGCGGATCTCCATCGTTTGACTGCGGGGGCCGACGACCGGTTCCTCCTCGAGATCCTGCGCGAGGAGGACCTTCTCGACGTGGCCACCAAGCGTCTGCTGCGCCTGCTCGAAGGCCGCCGCGCCCAGCGCACCCTTGACGAGGAGCACCTGCTCTGCACCGAGGTTCTGGGGCAGTGCCTCTACCTCTACCGGACCGACCAGGCCCGCCCGGGTCACCACGCCGCCTTCGACGACCACCTCGTCAACCGCGCCGTCTGGTTGTTCGACTGGGCGGTCGCCCCGTACACCCGTGACCCGCGGCACCGAGAGGAACTCCACGCCCTGCTCACCGCACTTCTCCGCAACGGCACTGAGGTCGAACGGGAGCTGCTGCGGCGGCTCATTCCGCCACCCGGGGCGGGGGGCCCGGTACCCGACCTGCCGCCCGAGCTGTGGCGGCACCTGCTCTACGAGCTTCCGGCCGGCGCGCTCACCCCACAACCGCTCCCCCAGCCCTCCGGGGAACCGCACACCGAACCCCCCGCCGACCCACCCGCGCCACCGCGCGAGCAGTCCCGGCGGCAGCTGGAGGAGGCCGCGCCGCCCGACCCCACCCAACGGGCGCGCACACCCCATCCGCCCACGACTCCCCCTGCCCACGACCCGCGCCGCACCGCGCCCAGGCGGCCCGACATCCGGCCCGGGCCACCGCCGTCGGCCGCCCCCGCCTCCAAGCCGCCGCCCGACCCCGCCGAGCCCGACCCGCCGGGGGCCGGCCCGGCGCCCGGCCCCCGACACGCCGCCCCACCGACGGGACCGTCCGCCTCCCCGCGGGTGGTCGGTCCGCCGACCCCGAAGGACCAGCAAGCGCAGAACATCCTCCTCGTCTTCGGCCTCGGGGCCGCGCTGATCGCGGTCCTCATCCTCGCGATCGTCCTGGCCTGACCCACCCGGGCCGGTCCGGCGCCGACGGCCACCGCATCGGCCTTCGGCACGTACTCGGCACCGGAGAAGTAGCGACGTCGTGAGGTCGGCCACCGATGCCCTCGGTGGCCGACCTCACGACGCGCCCGGGTGGGATTACGAGACGACGCTCCAACTCTGGCCCGCGGCAGCGCCGTTCACCGCGTCGGTCGTCACCGTCGAACCCGCCGTGCCGCCGCCGGCGTTGAGGGCGAGCCCGGTGGCGACGTTGGTGATGGTGAGCGCGCCGGTCGCGGTGTTCTGGCCGACCCGCCACTCCTGCCACGAGTTGCCCGGCGAGTAGTTCAGCAGGTAGGCGCTGTCCCCCGCGGACGTGCCTGCCGACAGGACGGTGTGGACCTGGGTGGCCGTGTCGCAGTTGTCGCTGATCCGCACGGTGCCGTCGGGATTGCTCGTGAACGTCCACTGCTCGGAGGTGTGCGTGGGCCACCAGGTGTTGGCGTCGGCAGCCGAGGTGAGCGGCGAGCTGCACGTGCCGGCCACCTCCAGGACCAGGCCTCCCGTACCGCCCGCGCTCAGCGCGTGGTACTTCCCGTCGCCCACGACCGCCGCCGGTGCGGTCGTGGCCTGCGGCGTGAGCCGGAACATCGCGACGCCGTGCGGGGCCACCCAGGTGCCGCCGACCGTGCCGCCGGCCGCAACCGTGCCGGTGGCACCGGTCCACAGCTCCTTGTACGTGAATCCGCCGGTCAGCCCCAGCGAGGCGAGGTCGCTGCCGACCGTCTGCCAGTTGTTCGGATCCTGGTTCACCAACAGCACGGCGGTGTCCCCGTTCGCCAGCTGCCGCTTCAGCACCACCGGTGCGGTGGTGGTTGCCGGCCTGGCCCCGACCAGGGTCGCGGGCTTGGCGAGCGTGTCCTGGTCGACGGCGATGACGTCGGCGTTCTTGAGGACCGCGAGGCTCGACGCGCCGATGCCCGTGGACCACGTGTAGCCGTTCGCGCTGTGCTGCGACTGCCCGGCGGTACGGAGGTCGGCGCCGGAGATCAACGGGGCGGCGAGCATGGACAGGACGGAGGTCTCGGTGCGCGACTCGTCGTCGGTGAACGGCTTGTGGCAGGTACAGGTGTCGCTGGTGCCGTAGAGGCCGTACACGTCGTTCCAGCCGGTGAACATCATGTCGAGGTCGTTCCAGCTGCCCGGGCGCACGTTGCCGGGGTACTGAAGGGCGGTCTGCAGCTGCCCGTTCCACAGCACGCCGTCGAGCTCGCTGTCGCGGTCCCCGCCGATCCGGCACAGGTTGGCCACCTGCCCGCACCACACGCCCGTCGGGGCGTAGCCGGGCGCGGTGAACGGCGCGGTCCCGGCGGCCTGGACGACCGGGTCGGTGCGGGCCGGGTCCGCCGGGTCGAGGAGGTAGGGCACGCCGGTGTGGGCGGGCTGGGCGGAGACACTGAGGGTGACCTTCGGGCGGCCCTGGCTGGCGGAGGCGGCGTCGAGGGCCCGCTGGAAGGCCTGCACGCGGGCGTAGATCGAGCGGGTGAGCTCCCTGCCCTCGCCCTGGGTGTAGTAGTTGTGGCCGTCAGGGCCGGTGATCTGCGGGCCGTAGGGGCAGTCGTCGTACTTGACGAAGTCGACGCCCCAGGAGACGAAGTCGCTGGCGTCGGTGCTCTCGTGGCCGAGGCTTCCGGGGTGCATCTGGCAGGTCTCGTAGGTGTCGGTGGCGTAGAGGCCGAACTTCAGGCCCTTGCTGTGGGCGTACCAGGCCAGGAACTGGATGCCGTTGACCGTCCGACCGTTGACGGTCTGCGACGGGAAGTGGTCGGGGCGCGGGATCAGGTGGCCGGAGGTGGGGTCGTTGCCGGTGCCGTCCGTCCCGGTGACCGGACTCCCGGCGGCGTCGTACAGCTGCATCGAGCCGTCCGGCGTCCGGACGAAGTCGGTGCCCTGGCCGTCCCGGTGCCGGAGCGACCAGCCGTCGTCGATCGTGACGGTGTTGTAGCCCGCCGCCACCAGGCCGTTGACGGCCATGAAGTCGATCGTCTGGACGACCTGGTCCTCGGTGACCTCGGTGCCGAGGGAGTTCCACGAGTTCCACCCCATGGGCGGGGTGAGGGCGTTGCCGTTGCCCAGGGCGGCGGCCGGGGCGGCCGCGCCGAGGCTGAGGGCTCCGAGGCCGGTGGTGGCGAGTGCCAGCGCGAGCAGGGGTGCCGCGAGGCGGTGGGGAAATAGGCGCACGTGCGCTCCTGTGGGGGGGTGGGGGCATGACGTTGTGTCACGTGGTTTGAGGGGGCAGCTGGCCGGCCATGTGGCTGAACCCGGGATTTGAACGTTCAAAGTCGCGGTCGGAAGCTTCGGTTCGAACCTCGATCCATGAGTCCTGTCCATGTGATCGGTGACATGTGTCATTTCACATGCCGCTCCGGGGCGTCGTCAACGGAAAGCGCACGGGCGGTTGCCGCTCCCCGCCTCCGACAGGGAGCCAGGCACCCACCCTGCGCCCACGGGACCGGAACGGCCTCGGGCAGTTCTTGTACGCGCCAGGAAAATGCCCCAACGGGTCGGCGCCGGCGAGACCCGAGGAGTAAATACCGGCTGGGGTATATTGGGGTGTATCAGTCCATTCACCGGGGGCCCAAGGAAGGGAGCACGGCATGTGCCGTCGAGTCGCCTGCCGCACCTGCGGAAAGCCGACCTACGCCGGGTGCGGGATGCACGTCGAACAGGTGCTGGCCGGGGTGCCCAAGTCCCAGCGGTGCGCCTGCTCACCGAAGGAGCGGGCGTCCGGCGGCTGGCTCGGGCGACTGTTCGGGCGGCGCTGACCTTCGAGGGCGGACTCCCGGCGGGGATCGACGCCGTGTACAGCGCGCCGACCAGGACGCGGGCACGACCGTCGTGCCGTCGCAGGCGACGGGTGGGTTCTCCTCGCTGTCGGAATCGGCGTCACCAGAGGCCGCCCACGGGGAAGTTCGGCCCCCCGCAGCCACCTGCCGGAGCACCGCTGCGCGCCCCCGGCCGTGCGCCCCGGCGGCTCCCCCGCAGGTCAGGACCGGGTCAAGCTCGGGTCAAGGATTATGCCGCGAGCACCGCGAGGTCCTATCCTGGGGCCGATTTGAACAGACACCTCGTTCGGTGAGGCGTCTTCACGGACACAGGCCACTGATCCCACCCGTCGAGAGACGCTCCGGATCAGGACAGGTCTCCCCGGCTCAAGGGGTGACCCCAAGTGGCTTCCCGTCGGGATCGACCAGGGACACGCCGTGGAGTGCCAAAGCTCTGACGAGTGGGGGTGCACGGGCGGTGACGTCGGTCTCCCCTTGCGCTGTGCCGCCGCTACCACGATGCGCGGCCGAGACCGGGAGGAGGCGTGATGGACGAAAGTCCTGGCCATAGTCAGCCTTTCCCAATGTCGTCCTCGCCGTCCTTCCGCCGCCCGAGGCGCTCCCTCCTTCCCTGACCGATCCGGCCCGGCCGCTCCGCCCTCCCGTCCGTCCTGACGCGGGAGGCCTCGGCGCATGCCTGGAACCGGCGCCACGGTCGGGGTCGGCGGCGACGTGCCGCCGGGCGGCCCGCTGCCCCGTCCTGTCGGGGCGAGGGGGTCCCCACCATGGCTGCCACCACCCTGCTCACGTCCGCCACGGCCCGGCTGCGGGACCGCACCGTCGCCGCCGAGCGCCGTACCGCCGTCTCCCGGACCGTCCGCTCGTCGCTGGTCTCCGTCGCCGGGCTGGTCGGCGGACCGGCCACCAACCAGGCTGGCGAGGAGGTGGGCCGCGTCGTCGACGTGGTCGCGCGCCTCTACGGGGCGGAGCCGTACCCGCCGGTCACCGGACTGATCATCCGAATAGGCCGCCGCCACACCTTCATCGCCGCCGACGCCGTCGAGCGGATCCAGACCGGGCAGGTCCGGCTGCGCACCGCCCGCGTGGACCTGCGCGAGTTCAACCGCCGGCCCGGGGAGGTCCTGCTGGCCCGCGACGTGCTGGACCACCAGCTCGTCGACGTCGACGGCGTCCAGGTCACCCGCGCCGCCGACCTCTACCTGGCCCCGCTCGCCGCCCGGACCGTCCTGGTCGGAGTCGACGTCTCGCTGCCCACCCTGCTGCGCCGGCTCGGCCCGCGCCGCTGGCAGATCCGCCCCACCCCGGAACGCGTCCTCGACTGGCAGTCCGTCGCCCCGTTCGGCGAGCAGGCCACCCACGGGCCCGCCGAGGTGCGGCTGCGCGCCTCCCGCTCCGCGCTGCACCGGCTGCGCCCGGCCGACCTCGCCGACATCCTGGAGGACCTCGGCCGGCACGAGCGCCAGCAGCTGCTGGGCTGGCTGGAGCCGGAGCACGCCGCGGACGCGCTGGAGGAGATGGAACCCGCCGAGCTGGAGAACCTGCTGCGCGAGGCACCCCCGGAGCACGCCGCCCGGCTCGTCGACGAGATGGAACCGGACGAGGCCGCCGACGCCCTGCGCGACCTCGCCCCGGGCGAGCGCGAGACCCTGCTGGCCCGGATGCCCGAGCCCGAGGCGGCCGAGCTGCGCTCCCTGCTCACCCACCGCGAGGGCACCGCCGGCGGCGCGATGACCACCCTGCTGGTCACCGCCGGCCCCGCGCACACCGTCGCCCAGGTGCGGGCGGAACTCGCCGCGCAGGCCGAGCACCGCACCGACATCGACGCGGTCACCGTGCTGGACGACGACGGCCGGCTGCTCGCCGACATCCCGCTGTTCGACCTGGCCGTGGCCGAGGACACCTCGGTGGTCGGCGATCTCGTCTCCTGGCTGGACCAGTTCGGCCCGCCGGTGACCGTCCGGCCCGACACCCGGCTCGCCGAGGCCGCCGACCAGCTGGTCGCGGCCCGGGCCACCTCCCTGCTCGTGGTCGACGACTCCGGGCGCCCGCTCGGCCGGGTCCTGGCCGACGACATCCTCGACTCGCTGCTGCCCGAGCGTGGGCGACTGCACTTCCGGAGGCTCCTCAAGTGACCCGCGACCTCGACACCCTCGACACCGGGCCGGACGCCGCCGCGGCGCCCGCGTCGTCCGACCCGGGGCGCTCCGGCCGCCGAAGAGGCCTCCGCCGACTGGCCGCCGTCGCGATGGTGGCTGGCCCCGGCCTGGTCGCCGCCAACGCCGGCAACGACGCCGCGGGCATCGCCACCTACGCCAGCGCCGGCTCCCAGTTCACCTACGGCACGCTGTTCTTCATGGTGCTGGTCACCATCGCCCTGGTCATGGTGCAGGAGATGGCCGTCCGGCTCGGCGCCCACACCGGCAAGGGCCTGGGCGCGCTGATCCGCGAGCAGTTCAGCCTGCGGCTGACCGCCCTCGCGGTCTTCTGCCTGCTGCTGGCCAACACCGGGCTGGTGGTCAGCGAGTTCGCCGGCATCGGCGCCGCGTTCGAGCTGCTCGGCGTGCCCAAGTGGGCGGTCATCCCGCCGTCCGCCGTCCTGCTCTGGTCGCTGGTGCTGTTCGGCTCGTACAAGTGGGCCGAACGCATCTTCCTGGTGATGTCGCTGGCGTTCTTCGCCTACCCGGTCGCCATGGTGCTCGGCCACCCCGACTGGGGGCAGGTCGGCGAGCACCTGGTCGTACCGCACGTGGAGCCCAGCAAGGACTTCATCCTGCTGGCCGTCGCCCTGATCGGTACCACCGTCAGCCCCTACATGCAGTTCTACGCTGCCGCCGGTGTGGTCGACCGCGGTGCCAAGCCCGCCGACTACAAGCTGATCCGGGCCGACGCCGTCCTCGGCGCCGTGTTCGCCTGCGTGATCAGCCTGACCATCATCATCGCCACCGCCGCCGCGATCGGCGGCACCGGCCCGCTGGAGTCCGCCGCGCAGGCCGCCATGGCCCTCAAGCCGGTCGCCGGGCACGGCGCCGAGCTGCTGTTCGCCTTCGGGCTGCTGGGCGCCTCCGCCCTGGCCGGCGCGGTGGTGCCGCTCTCGGCGAGCTACGCGATCGGCGAGGCCGCCGGCGTCGAGCGGTCCGTGTCCCGCAGCTTCCGCGACGCCCCGCTGTTCCTCGGGCTGTTCACCGCCCAGATCGTCCTGGGCGCCGTGGTCGCGCTGACCCCGGTGGACGTCATCCAGCTGCTGATCGGCACCCAGGTGCTGCAGGGCCTGATCAGCCCGATCGTCCTGGTCTACCTGCTGGTCCTGACCAACCGCCGCTCCGTCCTCGGCGACGCGGCCAACAGCCCCCGCTACCGCATCGCGGCCACCGTCGTGGTGGTCGGGGTGGCCGCGATGTCGACGATCCTGCTCGTCCAGACCGTCCTCGGCTGGTTCGGCATCGGCTGACCCCGGCCCCGTCACCGGCCTCCACCGCAGGGAAGTGCCTTCACGGATACCCGAAACCTCGCCGAGCAAGGCGCGGGGCGCTCCCCTCGGACTGTCCCGTAGGCGCGGCGGGGGTGGTCGCGACCGGGCATGACGGGCGACGGTCGGCGTGCCCGCCCCGGGTGGGGCGGGCACGCGGTCGGTCACCGACCCGCGCCCCGCAGGTGGGCGACGGAGGCGAGGGCCAGCTCGCGGGCGCGGGCGGTGTCGGCCAGCAGCCGGCCGCCGCGCTTGACGACCCGGCCGGCCACCAGGACGGTGTCCACGCTGCCGGTGTGGGCGGCCAGGACGAGCGACTCGGCGGGGGTGGTGACCGGCGCCAGGTCGATGCCGTCGGTGCGGACGAGCACCAGGTCGGCGGCCTTGCCCGGCTCGACGGAGCCCGTCCGGTCGCCGAGGTGGACGGCGCGGGCACCCTCGACGGTCGCCATCCGGAGCACGCCCTGGGCCGGCAGCACCGGCTCGCCGTCCGGCGTCTCGGCGCGGTCGGCCGCCAGCGCGAAGCGCATCTGGGTGAACAGGTCGCCGCTGGACTCCAGCTCGGTGTCGACGCCGAGGCCGGAGGTAACGCCCGCGGTGCGCAGCCGACGGACCGCCACGTTGCCGCCCAGCCCGGGCATCGTCAGCTCGATCTGCGGGCAGATCGACACGGTGGTGCCGGAGTCCGCGAGCAGCTTGAGCGCGTCGGCCTCGGCGCCGTTGACGTGCACCAGGTTCAGGTCCGGGCCGAGCAGGCCGGCCTGGTGGAGCTGCTGGATGCCCTGGTGGTCGGGGCCGGGGCGGCCGGTGGACAGGTGGGTGGTGATCGGGATGGCCAGCTCGCGGGCGAGGGCGAAGTCCTTGACCGCGTTGTCGATGCCGGAGTAGTCCGGGCCCTTGGCGGCCATCGCGAGGGTGACCAGGCCGTCGTCCGAGGGCAGCAGCTGCTCGCGGACGCGGCGGATGTCGACCGGGTGGGCGGCGGCGAAGTCGAGCTTCGAGCCGATCGGCCAGGCGTGGCCGAACACCGCGCGCACGCCCGCGTCCCGGAGTGCCCGGACGGCGGCGTCGGCGTGCTCGGGCGAGTTCATCGCGTGCGCCCAGTCGAGCACCGTGGTGATGCCGGCGTTGAGCGCGGCGAGCGCGCCGAGGTAGGTGCCGGCGTAGACGTCCTCCGGGCGGACCTTGTCGCCGAGGCCGATCAGGGTCCGGCCGACGTACTCCATGATCGAGGCCTCGGAGTCGGACTGCCGGAGGCTGGTCTGCCAGGTGTGCCGGTGGGCGTCCACCAGGCCGGGCAGGACGAAGGTGCCGGAGGCGTCGATCACCGAGGCGTCGGCGGCCGGTGAGAGGACGGCGGCGACGGCCGCGATCCGGCCGTCCTCGATGAGCACGTCACCCGTCGGGAATTCGCGGTTCTGGGCGTCCATGGTGACGATCCAGCCGCCGCGGACCAGGATCCGCTGAGTGGTCACGGTAGTTCTCCCATCCTCCAGGCGCATCATCAGCTCTTCCTCCCACCAGTTGGATCAACGACTGCACCTCACCATGCGGCCGTCGGGCTTCCGGTGTCCAAGACCCGTTCCCGAACCTGTCATACCCTGCGGGCATCACAACCGAGGAGGAGGCCCGGTGGACCTGGACCTGAGGAAGCTGCGCTACTTCACCGCTGTCGCGCAGCAGCAGCATTTCGGTCGGGCGGCCGAGGAGCTGCACATCGCCCAGTCGGTGCTGTCCCGTCAGATTATGTCGCTGGAAAGGGAGTTACGGGTTCAGCTGTTCGTCCGGACCCGCCGCACCACCAGGCTGACCCCGGCGGGCGAGCAACTGCTCGCCGACGCCGGGCCACTGTTGGCGAACGCCGAGGCGGTGCGCCGCCGGGTCGCGCGGGCCGGCGGCTCGGGACCGCTCGGCTTCACCGTCGGCTTCATGCCCGGTCTGATCGTCACCCCGGCGGTCCGGGTGATGTCGGAGCACCATCCGGAACTGACCGTCGAGGTGCTCCGCACCAGCTGGGACGACCAGGTCCAGGTGATCAACGACGGCCGGGTGGACGTCGGCTACCTCCGCCTGCCGGTCGACCAGCGCGGGCTGACCGTCCTCCCCCTGCTCACCGAACCGCGCGTGGTGGTGCTCCCCGTCGACCACCGGCTGGCCGGCCTGCGCGCGGTCACCCTCACCGACCTGGCCGGCGAGCCGCTGCTGCAGAACCCCGAGGCCGTCCTGCCGCCGCAGGACGCGGCCGCGCTGCGGGACGGCCGGGCGAGGCCCTCCGTCCAGACCATCCGCACCGTCGAGGAGAAGTTGGAGTACGTTGCGGCGGGCCACGGCATCGTCGTCCTCCCGCTCTCGGTCGCCACCTTCTACACCCGCCCCGACGTCACCCACCTCCCCGTCCGCGAACTGCCGCCCAGCCAGGTCGCGCTGGCCTGGGACCGCAACCGCCGCAGCCGGCTGATCGAGGAGTTCGCGGGCATCGCCGTCGCCCTCCAGACGGCCCCGCCCGACCCCGCCGGCGCCCGCCCGGCCACCGCCGACGGCTGAGCCGAGTGGAACGGCCGTACGATGGCGCGTCTGTGAGTCGCCGGACGCGGCTCGCGGATGCGGCTTGGACCTGCGGTTGTGCGATGCGGTTGTGAGAGAGGGGCGGGCGGTTGCGTACGGGCGAGTGGGCGGGCGGTCTGGGGCGTCTGGTGGGGGCGGCGGCCGAGTTGGGCGAGGCCGGGCGCCAGGCGGTGCTGCGGGGCGGCCGGTCGGCGGCGGGCGGGCGCTGGGCGCTGACCGCCCTCGGCTCCGTCGCTCCGCCGCCGGTACCCGCCACCGAGCCGTGGAAGCTCTCGGTGGGCACGCTGATCGGCCGTCACCCCCGGACCCCCGCCGTGGCGCACAAGCTGCTCGGGCTGCTCGACGGCTTCGGCGCCGTGCACCTGGGGTCGGCCAAGGTCGGCTTCGACGGCGAGGAGATCGAGTGGGACAAGGTCGTCGAGATCCGCACCCGCAACGCCTTCGAGGTGCTGACCACCACCGCCCTGGAACAGGACGTCGACCGGATCCGCGAGTTCCTGCCACCCGTGCCCGGCCGCAAGTGGGCCGTCACCAAGGCCGGCGAGGCACTGGGCACCGTCGTCCTCGCGGCGCTGGAACGCGGCTCGGTCGACCAGCGCCTGGACGAGCTGACCGTCCCGGCCCGGATCGTCCACCGCGGGCTGCTGGGCCGCCAGCGCACCGCGGACGCGGGCTCCTTCGCCGCCGCCACCCTGGTCGTGGTCGGCCAGGTCGCCGAGAGCCTGATCGCGACCGCCCGGCAGCGCGGCATCCCGGTGGTGCCCGCCGAGCAGCCCGTCGAGTCCGGCCAGGCCGCCCACGTCGCGGTGCTGCGCGAGCGCACCGACTCCGTCGCCCGGCTGCTCAGCCGGATCGAGCAGAGCGGCCAGGATCCGGCGGAGGTGGCGGAGGCGGGCCCGGCGATGTCGCTCGACAAGAGCCCGAGCGAGGACGGGAGCCCGACCGCCGGCTGGAACCCGTTCGACGCCAAGAACCCCTCCGACGACAGGAACCCGTCCGACAGCGGCCAGGGACCGACGACCCATTGAGTCGCGCACGGCCGGTCCGCCCCGGAGGCGGGCCGGCCGTACGTGCCGGGCGGCCGGGTGCGGGTACTTCCGCCCGGGCCATGGGGTCGCCCGGCCCGCGATTGGGGCCCTCCGCCCCTGCTGCGCCATCACCTGCCGCTCCGATCCTGGACGGGTGGAAGCAACCGTCCAACCGACGCCGTCGCACGTCCTGCCGCGGCCCCGCTCACCCCTGAGCGGTCCGCGGCCGTCCCGGTCGGCCCGCGTCTCCTCCCGGCACCCGGTCCGGGCCCGGGGAACCGACGGTCTGCCCTTCCCGGCCCCCAGACCGAACACCCCCACGAGTCCCCGGAGGACCCGCATGTTCTGCTTCCAGTGCGAACAGACCGACCGCACCGGCACCACCCCCGGCTGCGCCGCCCTGATCGGCAACTGCGGCAAGGATTCCACCACTTCGGACCTCCAGGACCTCCTGATCCACGCCGTCAAGGGCGTCGCCCAGTACGCCGCGAAGGCTCGGGCCCTCGGTGACCCCGACGACGACGCGGCCTCCTTCGTCCTGTACGCGGTCTTCACCACGCTCACCAACGTCAACTTCAACCCGACCCGCTTCGTCTCCCTCATCCAGGAGGCCGCCGCCGTCCGCGACCGTGCCAAGGACCGGTACGAGCGGGCCGCCCGCGCCGCCGGGCGGGAGCCGGAGACGCTCACCGGCCCGGCCGCCTGGACCCCCGGCGCGGACGCCGCCGACCTCGCCCGCCAGGCGCCGGACGTCCGGGTGGACGCCGGACTCGCCCTCGTGGGGCCGGACGTCGTCGGGCTGCGCTCGCTCCACCTCTACGCCCTCAAGGGCATCTGCGCCTACGCCCACCACGCCGAGGTGCTCGGCCGGCACAGCGCCGAGGTGTACGGCGGCGTGGAGGACGCCCTGGCCTACCTGGCCGGCGAGCCGACCGACCCCGCCGAGCTGTTGGAACGCGCCGTCGGGCTCGGCCGGTTGAACCTCGCGGCGATCGAGCTGCTGGACGCCGCCAACACCGGCACCTACGGCGCCCAGCAGCCCACCGCCGTCCGCACCACCCCGGTCGCGGGCAAGGCGATCCTGGTCAGCGGCCACGACCTGCGCGACCTGGAAGCCCTGCTGGAGCAGACCAAGGACCAGGGCATCAACGTCTACACCCACGGTGAGATGCTCCCCGCCCACGCCTACCCGCTGCTCAAGGCCCACCCCCACCTGGTCGGCAACTACGGCGGCGCCTGGCAGGACCAGCAGCAGGAGTTCGCCGCCTTCCCCGGCCCCATCCTGATGACCTCCAACTGCATCATCGAGCCCCACCTCAGCTACCGCCGCCGGATCTTCACCGCCGGACCGGTCGGCTGGCCCGGCGTCCGGCACCTCACCGACCACGAGTTCGGACCGCTGATCCAGGCCGCCAAGGCCCTGCCCGGCTTCCCGGAGACCCCGGCCGAGGAGGAGTTCATCACCGTCGGCTTCGGCCGCGACGCCGTCCTCGCGGTCGCCGACCAGGTGGTCGACGCCGTCCGCTAGGGCGCCATCCGGCACTTCTTCCTGGTCGGCGGCTGCGACGGTCCCACCCCCGGGCGGGACTACTACACCGACTTCGCGCTCGGCGCGCCCCGGGACAGCGTGGTGCTCACCCTGGGCTGCGCCAAGTACCGCTTCAACCGGCACGACTTCGGCGAGATCGCCGGCCTGCCGCGACTGCTGGACCTCGGGCAGTGCAACGACACCTACTCCGCCATCAGGATCGCCACCGCACTGGCCGACGCCTTCGAGTGCGAGGTCAACGACCTGCCGCTCACCCTGGCACTGTCCTGGACCGAGCAGAAGGCGGTTGCGGTGCTGCTCACCCTGCTCGCGCTGGGCATCCGGAGCATCCACCTCGGCCCCTCGCTGCCCGGCTTCCTGACCCCCGCGCTGGTCGACGAGCTGGTCAAGCGCTTCGACCTGCGGGTGATCGGCGACCCCGCCGCCGACCTGGCCGCCGCCCTCGGACGGACGGCCTCGTGAACCCCGTCGTCCTGACCACCACCGACGGCGGCCGCCTGGAGTTCGACTGCGCCCCGGGGCAGAGCGTGCTGGAGGCCGCGGCGGAGGCCGGCGCCACCCTGCCGGCCTCCTGCCGCCAGGGCACCTGCGGCTCGTGCCACGCCTCGGTCACCGACGGCCCGTACGACCTCGGGCCGCACAGCGACCAGGCCCTCCCGCCGGACGAGCGCGAGCACGGTGGCACCCTGCTCTGCCGCACCTACCCCTGCGGGCCGCTGTCGGCCGCCCTGCCGTACGAGCAGTCCCGGATCCTGTACGGCGCCATCCCGGTCCGCGAGGCCACTGTCGCCGCACTGGAGCCGGTCGCCCGGGACACCGTACGGCTGGAGCTGCGCCTGGACGACCTGGACTGCCAGTTCGACCCCGGCCAGTTCATGGAGCTCCAGCTTCCCGGCACCGAGGTGAAACGCGCCTACTCCCTGGCCAACACCGGCAATTGGGACGGCCGCCTGGAGTTCCTGATCCGGCTGCGGGAGGGCGGACAGTTCTCCTCGTACCTCGCCGACCGGGCCCGCCCGGGCGACCGGCTGACCGTGCACGGCCCGCAGGGCGCCTTCGGCCTGCACGAAACCGGCCTGCGCCCACGCTGGTTCGTGGCCGGCGGCACCGGCCTGGCTCCGCTGCTGGCGATGGTCCGGCGGATGGCCGAGTGGCAGGAGCCGCAGCCGGCCCGGCTGTTCCTCGGCGTCAACGACCCGCAGGACGTCTTCGCGGTGCCGGAACTCAACGCGGTGGCAGCGGAGTTGCCGGGCTTCCGGTACGACGTCTGCGTGTGGAAGCCGACTCCGGGCTGGTCCGGACCGACCGGCCTGCCGACGGACCACTTCGCCGCCGCCCTTCCCGAACTCGCCGGCGCCGCACCGGATGTGTACGTCTGCGGGCCGCCGCCGCTGGTCGACTCCGTCCTCCGGGTCGCCCTACTGGGCGGGGTGCCGCCCGAGCAGGTCCACCGGGAGCGCTTCCTCGCGACCTGAACCATCCGAAGGTCCGCTCGGCAGTGGGAAGTTCATGCGCCATCGGGCTGCCCACTGCCGAGACCTTCGCCATCGTCACGCCCCGGGCCGACATCAACCGCTGGAATCGACCTCGGCCGGTGGGCTATGTTGGGTGGCGATGACTACCGGGACGGCATTGCGCCACACACGGATTGGTGACCCGGTGCTCCGCTGAGCGCCGTACGGGCCGGTGCGGGCCCGCAGTTCGACCGAGGGTCCGGCGCTGCCGCGCGGGATCCGCCTCCGTCGTGTTGACCACAGGCTCTACGCGTCAACCACGACAGGAGAACCCGTTTGTCCAGCAAGACTCTGCTGATTCCCACCACGGACGGCCAGGCCGACGCCTTCGCCGCCGTCCCCGAGCACGGCGGGCGGCACCCGGGGGTGCTGCTGTACCCGGACGCCTTCGGCATCCGGCCCGTGCTGCGGGAGCTGGCCCGCGAACTGGCCGGGCACGGGTACTACGTACTCGTCCCCAACTTCTTCTACCGACACGGCCCGGCACCGGTGGTCGAGCTTCCCGAGCACATCGGAGAAGAGGTCCGGCCCGAGCTCGTCGCCCGGCTGATGCCCTTGATCAAGACGCACACCGCCGAACGTGTCCTGAGCGATGCCGACGCCTACCTCAGGTTCCTCACCACCCAGCCCGAGGTCAGCGCCGGACCGGTCGCCGTGACCGGCTACTGCATAGGCGGCCTCCTGGCGATGCGCACCGCCGCGGCCCACCCCGGCCAGGTGGCCGCCGTCGCCAATTTCCACGGCCCCGTGGGCGGCGACGGGCCCGACAGGCGCCGCATCCTCTCCGGGCTCACCGCCCACGTCCACCTCGGCCACGCCGAAACCGACATGACGCCCGAGACCCTCGACGAGCTGAACCGGGCGCTGGACGCCGCAGGCGTCGACTACACCTCCGAGATCTACCCCGGCACCGTCCACGGCTTCACCATGTCCGACACCGACGCGTTCAACCCCTCCGCACTGCGGCTGCACTGGGAGCGTCTCCTGCTCCTCCTCGGCCGCACCCTGGGCAACGGCTGAGACACCACCCGCGTTCAGGACGCGGTGCCCCGCCCCGGTCCGCCGGGCGGGGCCCCCGGAAAGGCAACCGACACCGTCAACGAACACCATCAAGGCAAAGATCATCGCCTTGTTCACCAAGACGAGCTATTTCCCCCACCGATGCATCCATCCCCCGGCTAAGATCCACTTCTCATGACTGACCGTCAGAGCCCCACCACAGCCCACGGTTCCGCCGACGTCGTCATCCTCGGCGCCGGACCGGCCGGACTGACCCTCGGAAACCTCCTCCTCGCCGCCGGGATCGACTGCGTCGTCCTCGAACGCGCCGACCGCAACCACGTCCAGACCCGGGCCCGGGCCGGCTTCCTCGCCGCCAACACCGTCCGCGTCCTCGACCGCCACGGCCTGGCCGACGGCCTGCACCGACGCGGCCTCCCCCACGGAACCTGCGAGTTCCGCACCGAGGTCGGCAGCTTCCGCCTCGACTACAGCACCCTCGGCCGCGGCGAGCAGCACACCGTCTACCCCCAACAGGATCTGGTCACCGACCTGCTGACGCACTACCTCGCGGCAGGCGGGCGGATCCACTTCGAGACCGAGGCCCAGCGCGTGGACGACGCCGCCGGCACCCGCCCCGCGGTGACCGTCCGCGACGCCGACGGCCGCCCCGGCCGCTGGCAGTCCCGGTACGTGGCCGGCTGCGACGGCCGCCACGGCGCGGCCCGGCGCTCCCTGCCCGCCACCGCCCGCCGCCACCACCACGACCACGGCGTCAGCTGGCTCGGCCTGCTCGCCGAGGCACCGCCGAGCCTGGACGCCGTCGGCTACGCCCTGCACCGGCACGGCTTCGCCGGACACATGGCCCGCACCCCGGAGGTCACCCGCTACTACCTGCAGTGGGAGCGCGGCACCGCCGCCGACGCCTGGTCCCGGGAACGGATCTGGGACGAACTCGGCCTGCGCATGCGCACCGCCGACCACGGCCCACTGCACCAGGGCCGGATCCTCCAACGATCCGTCATCGACCTGCAGTCCGACGTCATGGAACCACTGCGCCACGGCTCGCTCCTGCTCGCCGGCGACGCCGCCAGCCTGCCCGCCCCGGCCGCCGCGAAGGGCGCCAACCTCGCCGTACTGGAAGGGGAACTCCTCGCCGAGGCCCTGATCGACGACCTCGCCCACGGCGACCCCACGGCGCTCGACCAGTACTCCCGGCGCTGCCTCGCCCACATCTGGCGCGCCCAGGAGTTCTCGCACTGGATGATCCGACTGCTGCACGCCCCGCTCGGATCGGACGAGGAATCGTTCTTCCACGAATCCCTGCGGCGCTCGCGCATCGAATCGCTGCGCACCTCGCGCACCCACCAGGACTGGTTCGCCGAGAACTACGTCGGCATCTGACCGTCCGGGCCCCACGCCTCACCCTCACAGCCACGAAGGACGCCCCCACCATGACGGCGACACCTCCGGACGACGCGACCTACCTGCGCGCCACCGCCGAACTCGTCCGCGCTCCGGTACGGAACGGGCTGCGGTGTCAAGCGTGCCCGGATGGCCACGCCCGGTGGGCCCGTGATCACTCACCGGGAGTACGGACGGGACCCTGGCGGAAGCGGCAGCGCCCGAGCTGTGAGCCGTGCACCGGCCCGCGTCGAGGCAGGAACCGGCGCGGGCCGGGGGGCGGTCAGCGGGGTGGTCACCTGCTCAGCAGACCCTGCGCCGCCCAGGCGCGGCGGGCGGTCGCGGGGCGGACCCGGCCGAACACGTTCCCGGTGAAGTGGCCGCCCGCCAGGACGGTGTGCGGGCTCTCCAGTTCCCCGAGCAGGCGTTCCCGGGTCGCGGTGGCCGCGACGGGGTCGTGGTCGAAGGCACAGCTCCAGTGGCTTTCGACCACCTGCACCTGGCTGTGCATGACGTCTCCGAGGACGAGCACGCGCCGTGGGTCCCGGCCGGAGGGGTCGGTAACCAGCAGGCTGAGGTGGCCGGGGGTGTGGCCCGGGGTGGCGAGGACGTGGACGCCCGGTGCGAGCTCCTCCCCGTCAGCGACGAAGGCGATCCGGTCCGCAAGCGGCCGCCGGACCGCCAGCGGGTCGGGGCCGGCCGGGTCGGCGCTGCCCGACCAGTGCTTCCATTCCGCCTCGGCGGCGAGGTGCCGGGCTCGGGCGAAGGTGAGGCCGGTGAGGGTCCGGTCCGCAGGGGCGTTCGGTGCGGGTGCGAGGTTGCTGGTCCAGCCGACGTGGTCGTGGTGCAGATGGGTGAACACCACGGTGTCGATGTCGGCACGGGCCAGTCCTTCCCCGCCGAGGGCGTCGAGCAGGGAGCCACCACGGAACTCGGCGACGCCCGGAATGGTGAAGTCGACGCTGCCGAGGCCGAGGTCGACGAGGATGTTCCGCCCACGGCCCGTCCGGCTCCCGGGATCCGTACGGATCAGGAACGACCCGATGCTGACGGTGAACCAGCCGTCCCGGTCGAGGTGAGCGCCGTGGGTGGCCCAGCCGTCGGGGGCGCTGGTCGGGAAGAAGACGGACGGGTCGAGCCGGCCGCGGCCGTCGGGGAGGAAGGTGACCGTGGTGGTGCCGACGGTCAGCTGGGTGCGGGGGGACGGGTGGGACACGGCGGCCTCCGGTGAGCGGCGGTGTTGGACGTCGGCGGTGTCGAATCCCGGCGGTGCCGGGCTTCGGCGGGTTGTCGCGCCGCAACTCACTGTCGGAAAGTCACATTCCTTTGAGAAGTACGCACTTGCAAGTGCGGGACCGACCGGGAAGTCCGCTCTGGACTCCCCGCTCTCCGTCGGTTAGCTTGCCGGAGTGCCGACTCCCCGTACCAGCCGTCCGCGCCCGGGCACTCCCGGACGGGCGGCCGCCCTGCTGCCGGACGGCCACACCGCCGACGTGTACAGCGCGCCCTGCCCGTCCCGGGCCGCTCTCGACCGGATCGCGGACAAGTGGACGGTGCTGATCGTCGGCGCGCTCGCGGGCGGGACGAAGCGCTTCAGCGAGCTGCGGACGGACATCGACGGCATCAGCGAGAAGATGCTCACCCAGACCCTGCGCAGCCTGGAGCGGGACGGCCTGGTCAGCCGGCAGGTGCACCCGGTGGTCCCACCCCGGGTGGAGTACCGGCTGACCGAGCTGGGGCGCACGCTGGACGCGCCGCTGGCGGCGGTGCGGGCCTGGGCGGAGCAGTACATCAACGACGTCGAGGCCGCCCGGCTGCGCTACGACACGGGCGGGTGACGCCTACCCCCGGGCCCGAAGCCATCCGACGGGCCCACCGGACCGGGGGCCGGGACCTGCCGTCGCCATCACCCGGGTGCCGGGCCGTACTGGCGGTGGTGTCGCGCGGCCCGCACCGTGGTGGGAGGGGCGACGACCGACAGGATGGTAGAGATGAACGCGAACGACTCCAGCCCCCGCGTCGTGGTCGGCGTCGACGGCTCGCCGTCGTCGCACGCCGCGCTGCGCTGGGCGGTCCGGCATGCCGCGCTGATCGGCGGGGTCGTGGACGCGGTGGGCGCGTGGGAGCCGCCGAGCCACTTCGGCTGGTCGGCGCCGGTGGTCGACACCGCCTTCGACCGGGAGCTGGCCGAGCGGCGGTTCGCCGATGAGCTCCGCACCGTGCTCGGCGAGGACCAGCCGGTCCAGGTCCGACGGTCGCTGGTCATGGGCGACCCCTCCGACGTCCTCCTGGACGCGGCACAGGGCGCCGAGGTCCTGGTGGTGGGCACCCACGGCCACGGCGGTTTCACCCGGGCGCTGCTCGGCTCGGTGAGCACGCGCTGCGCGCAGCACGCCGACTGCCCGGTGGTCATCGTCCGCGCGCAGTGACGCGACGAAGGGTCCGGCCGCCCGTGCCCGTCCCGCCCGGGGAGCCGAGAGCGGGCGGCGCCGGCCCGGCGCGCGGCGCCGCCCTGGCAGCTTCACTTCACGGACCCCGCCATCGCGCCCTGGACGAAGAACCTCTGGAAACAGAGGAACACCACCACGGGGACCAGCAGTGACAGGAACGCGCCCGGGGCGAGGATGTCCATGTTGCTGCCGAACTGCCGCATCTGGGACTGCAGGTAGACGGTCAGCGGCTGCGAGTCGTTACCGGCGAAGATCAGCGCGACCAACATGTCGTTCCAGACCCAGAGGAACTGGAAGATGCACAGCGAGGCGACGGCCGGCGCGGCCAGCGGCAGGGCGAGGGTGCGGAAGATCCGCCACTCCCCGCAGCCGTCCATTCGTGCCGCCTCCAGGAGTTCCGCCGGGATCTCCAGGAACTGGTTGCGCATCAGGAAGACGGCGAACGGCAGCCCGTAGCCGACGTGGAACAGCACCACGCCGGGGATGGTGCCGAACAGCCCGACGGCGCCTTCGAGTCTGGCGACCGGAATGAGGCCGACCTGCACCGGCACGACCAGCAGCCCGACCACGCCGAGGAAGACGGCGTCGCGGCCCGGGAAGCGCATCCACGCGAACGCGTACCCCGCGCCTGCGGCGAGGGCGACGGTCAGCAGGGTCGCCGGGACGCTGATGAGCACGGTGTTCCACAGCGCCTTGGGAACGTCCCCGCCGCCGAGCAGCGCGGTGTAGTTCTGCAGGGTGAGCTGGGCCGGGTCGGTCAGCGCCGTCCACCAGCCGCCGGTCGCGGCGGCCTGCTTGGGCCGCAGGGAGGAGACCAGCAGGCCGACGGTGGGCATCAGCCAGGCCACGGCGGCGACGATCAGCACGGCCTGGACGACGCCGCTGCGGGTGAGGGCGGCGAGCCGGGTCGTGAGCGGCACGGCGGGCGGGCCGGCCGGCCCGGGGGCGGTGGTGGTCGGCGCGGCCGGAGCCGCGTGGGTGGTGGTCATGCGCGGCTCCCTCGGAAGCGTCGGACGTTGAGGAGCATCACCGGGACGACCAGGAGGAGCAGCAGGACGCTGAGCGCGCTGCCGAGGCCCTGGTCGTTGCCACCCCCGAAGGAGACCAGGTAGAGCCGGAGCGCGAGGACGCCGGCGTCCTGCTGTACCGGTCCGGGCGCGATGATGTACACGAGGTCGAAGATCTTCATCACGTTGATGACCATCGTGATGAACACGACGCCGAGGACCGGGGCGAGTTGGGGCACGGTGATGCGGCGGAAGATCTGCCATTCGGTCGCACCGTCGATCCGGGCGGCTTCGATGGTCTCGCGGGGCAGGTTGGCGAGGCCGCCGGCGATGATGACCATGGCGAAGCCGGCCCAGATCCAGATGTAGGCACCGATGACGGCGGGGGTGACGAAGGTCGGCCCGAGCCAGTCGACGCCGCGGTAGGGGGCGGCGAAGTCGGCGGCCGGCAGGACCACCGAGGTGGTGGCGGACGGGGCCGTCGAGAACCGGAAGGTTCCGTCGTCGGCCGTGGTCGTGGTGGCGACCGTCCGGTCGCCGTCCCGGAGTTGGACCTTGATCCCGGGCAGGCCGTTCTTCCCGGTGTCCAACTGGCCGGGGTGGCCACCGCCGCCCGGGACGAAGTCCAGGAACACCGTGCCGCTGACCCCGTCGCCGTCGGCCGGTTGCTGGGCCGGACGGGCGGTGGCCGGGAGCGAGCCGGGCTGCACGCCGACCAGTGGCAGCAGCACGACGCGGGTGGTGGCAGCCGCCTTGACGTCGCCGCCCTCGGCTTGGTCGAGGCCCGTTCCGGGGCGCGGCCGGGCGCCCGGGTAGGAGGGCTCGTCGGTGAAGGTGTCATGGACCGCCACCGCGGCGGCGTTGAGCACGCCGCGGTGCGGGTCCGCGTCGTAGACCGTGCGGAAGATGATTCCGGCAGCGAGGAAGGAGATCGCCATCGGCATGAAGACGAGCAGCTTGAACGCGGTGGCCCAGCGGACCTTCTCGGTGAGCACCGCGAACACCAGGCCGATCGCGGTCACCAGTGCCGGGGCGACGGCGACCCAGATCGCGTTGTTGCGCACGGCGGTGAGCGTTGCGTGGTCGGTGAAGGCGGCGCCGTAGTTGTCGAGCCCGACGAAGTGGTGCCCGGAGGCGTCGAAGAGGCTGCGGGCGACCGAGTAGCCGATGGGGTAGACGACGAGGGCGCCGAGCAGCAGCAGGGCGGGCAGGACGAGGAGCAGGGCGAGGCCCCGGTGGCGCCGGAGCGCGCCACCGGATGCCCGGTCCCTGCGAGGTGAGCGCAGAGACATGGTGGATCAGCCCTTGTACGCCTTGGCCGCGTCAGCTTCAAGCTTGGCCGCGGCGCCCTGGACGTCGGAGGGGTTGGCGAGGAAGTCCTGGAGGTCCTTCCACTCGCCCTGGCCCGCGGTGCCACCGAACGCGGCGGGGGCCTGGTCCGACATGTCGAAGCGGAACGCGTCCCCGGCGTCGATCACCGACTTGGCGAACTGCCGGGTGGTGTCGTCGGGGTAGACGGACGGGTCGACGGCCTTGTTGGGCGAGATGAAGCCGCCGGCCTTGGCCCAGACGGCCGCGGCCTCGGGGCCGGCCAGGAACTCGACGAACTTCTGCGCGGCCTCGGGGTGCTTGGCGCCCTTGAGGACGACCGCCGCGTCGCCCGCGCCCATCACGGGGGCCTTGCCGCCGTCCACGGCGGGGAAGGGGAACACCTTGGCGTCGGTGCCGACCTGCTTCTTCAGCTCGGAGGCGATGACACCGCCGACGAAGTCTCCCTCGTAGGTCATGGCGGCCTTGGGCTGGGCGCCGAAGACCTGCTGGACGGAGGTGGGGAAGTCGGTCTGCAGCGCGCCCTGTCCGCCGCCCGCGACGAGCTGCTGGTCACCGAAGACCTTGCCGAGGGTGGCAAGGGCCTTGATCACGGACGGGTCGGTCCACGGGATCTCGTGTCGGGTGAGCTTGTCGTAGAGCTCGGGCCCGGCCTGGGAGAGGTAGACGTTCTCGAACCAGTCGGTGAGGGTCCAACCGGCCTGGCCGCCGATCGTGAATGCCGGGGTGCCCGAGTCGGAGAGCGTCCGGCCGGCCTTGAACAGGTCGTCGAAGGTGGCCGGGGGCTGGACGCCGGCGTTCTGGAAGGCCGTGGGGTTGTACCAGACGGTCGACTTGTCGGCGGCCTTGAAGTAGAGGCCGTACTGGGTGCCGTTGACGGTGCCGAGGCTGGACCAGACGCCGGCGTAGTTCTTCTTCGCGGCGTCGGTGACGGCGGGTGAGAGCGGTGCCAGCCAGCCCTTGTCGGCGAACTGCTTGATCACGCCGGGCTGGGCGACCATGACCACGTCCATCGGGTCGCCGCCCTCGATCTTGCTACCGACCACGGTGGAGAGGTTGTCACCGGTGGAGGTGTAGCTGACGGTGGCGCCGGTCTTGGCGGTGAAGGCGTCCAGCACCTTCTTGAAGTTCTCCTGCTCGGTGCCGCTCCAGACGGCGGCGACGGTCAGGCTCTGGCCCTTGAGCTCCTGGGTGGCGGAGCCGGCGGCGGTGCCACCGCCGCCGCTGCCGCAGGCGGTCGCGGTGGCGGCGAGGACGACGGAGGCGGCCAGGGTGGGGAGGGTGTTGCGGAGTCTCATCGTCGAGGCTTCCTTCGTGGGGTGGGTGGGATTCACCGAGGCGGGTTTCACGGAGGCGGGATTCACATGCGTTCCGTCAGATCCGACTGGCGGAGGTGGAGTTGATCCACCAGGCGGCGGTGGCCGGCGGCAGGACGCCGTCACCGCACGGGCCGCTGGCCAGCAGCGGCGGGCTGGGGACCGGGGCCGGCGCGGGGGTGTCGCCGAAGTTGACGGCGCACACCAGGCCCTCGCCGCGGACGAACGCGAGCACCCCGGGCGGGGCCTCCAGCCACCGCAGCGTGCCCTCGCCGAGCTGGGGAAGTTCCCGGCGCAACTGCAGGGCGGTGCGGTACAGGTGGAACACGGATCCGGCGTCGGCCCACTGCCGCTCGGCGGTGTGGGCGGCGAACGCGGCCGGCTGCGGGAGCCAGGGCGCGGCCGGGGTGTCCGGCGGGCTGAAGCCGAACGGCGCCTCGGCGCCCGACCAGGGCAGCGGTATCCGGCAGCCGTCGCGGATTCCGGCCCGGCTGCCGGTCCGGCGGAAGATCGGGTCGGTGATCAACTCGTCTGGCAGGTCCAGGACTTCGGGCAGCCCGAGCTCCTCGCCCTGGTAGATGTAGGCGGCTCCGGGCAGGGCCAGCATCAGCAGGGCTGCCGCCGCGGCCCGGGCGGGGCCGCAGGCTCGGTCCTCCCCTGCGAAGCGGCTCACCGTGCGGATCTGGTCGTGGTTGTTGAGCACCCAGGTGACCGTCGATCCGGTGGCGGTGATGTCCCGCACCGCGTCGTCGATGACCCGGTGGAAGTGCGCGAGGTCCCACGGTGCGTGCAGCAGGTGGAAGAAGAAGGCCTGGTGCAGTTCGTCGGGGCGCACGTACAGCGCCTGCTCCGCCGGGGTGGGTACGGAGGCCTCGCCGACCAGCAGCCGTTCGCGGCCGTCGCGGGCGGTGTACTCCTCGCAGATCGCGCGCCACCGGCGCCAGACCCCGTGCACCTCCGGCTGGTTCCAGGCCAGCGGGTTGACCGAGTCGCGGGTGCGCTCGTCCGCGTCCGGATCGGGCGAGTCCGGCAGCTCGGGGTGCTTGTACAGGCCGGCCGCCACGTCGATCCGGAACCCGTCCACGCCGCGGTCCAGCCAGAACCGCAGGACCTCCTCGAAGTGGGCGGCGACGTCGGGATCGCGCCAGTTGAAGTCGGGCTGCTCCGGGGTGAACAGGTGGAGGTACCACTGGCCGGGCCGGCCGTCGGCCTCGACGACCCTGGTCCAGGCCGGGCCGCCGAACATGGCCCGCCAGTTGTTGGGCGGCAGCTCGCCGTCCGCGCCGCGGCCGTCGGCGAAGTGGAACCGTGCCCGTTCGGGGCTGTCCGGGCCGTTGGCCAGCGCCTTCTGGAACCACGGGTGCTCACTGGAGCAGTGGTTGGGCACGATGTCGAGGACGAGCTTGAGGCCGAGCAGTCGGCAGTCCGTCACCAGACCGTCGAACTCGGCGAGGCCTCCGTAGACCGGGTCGACGGCGCAGTGGTCGGCGATGTCGTAGCCGTGGTCGTGCTGGGGCGAGACGTAGAACGGGTTGAGCCAGACGCCGTCGGCGCCCAGCTGACGCACGTGGTGCAGCTGTTCGCGGACGCCGGCGAGGTCGCCGACGCCGTCGCCGTCGGTGTCGCGGAAGCTGCGCACGTAGATCTGGTAGATCACCGCGTCGCGCCACCAGGCACGGGCGGCGGGGGCGGCGGGGGCGTGGGACCGAGCGCGCGGAAGGGTGACCGCGTCGCCGTCGGGGAGGGTGGGGGTGGGCATCTCGCTACTCCAACGGTTATGCATTCGCGTTAGGTATAGCAGGCCGAGATGGCCGTTGTTAAGCCCTTGTTTGGCAAGGTTTCTCAGGGGTTGCTAACAGGGACGCCAGTTCCGCCTTAGATACGTGTTAGGTAACTTCCCGGTAGCCACGTCACAAGCAGCGGGACCACCCGCGCCGACGCCGGCTCAGCCGACGATGGCGCGCAGGTCGGTGGCCAGCCTGGGCAGCGCCGCGTCGGTGGTCCGACGGCCCGACACCACCTCGAACGCCGTCTCGCTGAACGCGAGGCTCAACTGCTGGTACTGCGGCACGCCCGGGCGCGCCCCGGCCGCCAGGATCGCCGTGCGCAGCACGGGCAGGTAGGGAAACCGGGCGGTCAGCTCCGGATCCGTGTAGAGATCCGCCCACACCGGCGGCAGTCCCCCGTCGGTCAGCACCCGGGACTGTGCCCGGCGGCTCGTCAGGTAGCCGATCAGCGCCCGCGCGGTGCGCTGGTGCCGGGAGAACCGGCTGACCGCCAGCCCCGATCCGCCGAGCACGCCGCTGCCCGGCCCGTGCGGGCCGGGCAGCGGCACCACACCGAACCGCCCCGCCACCGGTGAACCGGCCGCACCGACCGCGTGGTAGACGTACGGCCAGTTCCGCAGGAAGAGCAGGCCGCCCCGGCCGAACGCCTCGCGGGACTCCTCCTCGCGGTAACCGAGCACCTCGGCGGGGATCCAGCCGTCGCGCACCCCGTCGGCCAGGAACTCCAGCCCGGCACGGGCCTGCGGGCTGTCGACCACCACCGAGCCGTCGCCGGCCAGCAGATCCCCGCCGGCTGAGCGGATGGCCTCCAGCGCGTTGACGGCGAGACCCTCGTACGGGCTCAGCTGGCCCGCGTACCCGGACAGCCCGTGCGCGGGGGCCAGCGTCCTCGCCTGCCGCGCCAGTTCGGCCCACGTCGTGGGCGGTTGCTCACCGGCGGCGGCCAACACGTCGCTGCGGTAGTACAGCAGGGCGGCGTTGGCGACGAACGGCACCGCGTACAGCCTCCCGCCGTAGCGGCCGGTGCGCACGACCGGCGGCAGGAAGCCGTCCAACGCGAAGTCCGACTCGTCCAGCGGCACGGTCCAGCGCCGGGCCGCGAACTCGGCCGTCCACACCACGTCGAGGTTGAGCACGTCGAACCGGCTGCCGCCGGCCGACAGCTCCCCGGCAAGCTGGGCGTGCACCTCGTCCGCCGCCTCCGGCAGCTCGACCAGCTCGGCCGGCTGGTCCGGGTGCTCGGCGTTCCAGTCGGCCAGCAACCCTCGCAGGTAGCGAGTGGTGTCCCGGCCGGTGGCCAGGGTGACCGGCCCGACGCCCCCAGGGTCACCCGCCGCGCGGGTGCGACCCGCCAGGCCGTACCACGCGGACGCGCCGCCGACAGCGAGCGCCGCCGCCCCGCCCACCAGCGCGCGCGTCACGCGCCGGCGGCCCGGGTCGGGCCCGGTGGGCGGCCGGTCTTCCATGGAGCTCCTTCGCTTCGCCGACGCGGGTGGGCGCCGACGCACGTCCCTTTATACGGCCTCCCTGCTCAGCGGTGCCCACCTGCCCGTACTGTGTGACCGAGGTGTAACCAGCGACTTCGATCGGACAGGAAGAGGTGACGCCCGGTGCGCCATCAGCTGCTGGCGCTGCTGGCCCGGCAGCCCGCCTACGGGTACGAGCTCAAGCAGGGGCTTGAGCAGACCTTCGGCGCGGCGTACCCTCAGCCGAACATCGGCCAGATCTACGTGACCCTGAGCCGACTGGAGAAGTCCGGCCTGATCCGCGGCACCGAGGTGGCGCAGGAGGGCAGACCGGACAAGAAGGTCTACGAGATCACGGAGAAGGGCACCGAGGAACTCGCCGGCTGGTTCGAGGCACCCACCGAGGGGCCCAGGGTCAGGGACGAGTTCTTCATGAAGCTCATCCTGGCCGAAGGCACCGACCTCGCCGACCAGCTGACGCTGATCAACAACCAGCGCCGGCACTGCATCAACATGATGCGCGGACTCAACAAGCTGGCCGCCACCGAGCGCGGAAACCGGACCTCGCTGCTGCTGATCGAGGGCGCGGTCCTGCACCTGCAGGCCGACCTCGACTGGCTGGAGCGTTGCCAGGAGGAGCTGACATGACCGGCGCGGAGCCGATACCGCCGCTGCTGGCCGCCGACGCCCTGGTGCGCTCGCACCTGAGCGGCTCGACCCTGATACCCGCGGTCCGCGGTATCAGCCTGCGGATCGACCGGGGCGAGTTCGTCGCCGTCACCGGCCCCTCGGGTGCCGGCAAGTCCACCCTGCTCCACCTCCTCGGCGGTCTGCTACGGCCCGACGCGGGCGAGCTGAGGCTCGACGGCCGCCGGGTCGACCGGCTCGGGGAGGCCGCCTGGGCCCGGCTGCGCCGCCGTCACTACGGCATCGTCTTCCAGAGCGGCAATCTGCTCTCGGACTTCTCCGTGGCCGACAACATCGAACTGACCGCGGTGCTCGCGGGCGTGTCCGGCCGCACCGCCCGCGAACGCCGCCAGGAACTCCTGGCGGACCTCGGCCTCTCCGACAAGGCCACCGCCGGTCCCGGGGAGCTCTCCGGCGGCGAGCGCCAGCGGGTCGCCCTGGCCCGCGCGCTGGTGAACCGGCCGCAACTGCTCCTCGCCGACGAACCGACCGGGAACCTCGACAGCCGCAGCACCCGTGACGTCCTCGCCCTGCTCAGCCGCTACCACGAGCAGGGCACCACCATCGTGCTGGTCACCCACGACGCCCGGGCGGCGAGCACCGCCGACCGGGTCGTCAGCCTCTTCGACGGCCGGATCGCCGACGACGCCCGGGTGGAGGAGCCTCCCGCCGCGTGGCGCAGCGCGAACGGGGTCCGCGACGTCATCGACTTCGGCGGGTGACGGGGTGCGCGCCCTCCTCCGCTGGATCCGGGCCGATCTGCGCTCGCACCGCGTCCACGCCCTGCTGATCGTCCTCGCCACCGGCGGCACAGCGGCTGCCCTCCTGCTCGCCGGCGCCCTGCTCGGCGCCGCCGCCGACCCGTGGCAGCGTCAGTTCCGGGACGCTGGATCGCCCGACATCAGGATCGACCTGCGCGCTCCCACGGCCGCCGCGAGCGGGACCGACGAGCCCTCCACCGCCGTGCTCGCCCGCGAACCCGGCGTACTCGCGGTCTCACCGCCCCAGCACACGGCCGAGACCACGCTGGTCGGCCGCCACGCCGACGGGGCCGCCGGGCCCACGGGCGCGGCGGACCGCACCGCGCTCGTCCTGCGTGGCGACACCCCGGGCGCGGCCCGGCCGCTGCTGCGCTCCGGCGCCTGGCTCGATCCCGCCGACGTCCACGGCATCGTGCTCGAACAGTCCGCCGCCGACGCCGCCTGGGCCCGCCCCGGGGACCGCCTGACCGCCCTCGACAGCCACGGCGCCCCCGTCGAACTGCGGGTCCTCGGCATCGCGGACAGCCCCGACCAGCTGCCCAGCCAGGCCGCGGGCTACGACCTCGGCTGGACCCTCCCCGCCACCCTCGACCTGGTACAGCCGGACCGGGCCGCGCAGGGCCTCACCCTCGGGCTTCGCCTGACCCGCCCCTCCGACGCGGGGTACACGGCCCAGCGGGTGGTCAGCGTCCTGGGCGCCGACCGGGTGTCCCGGATCACCACCTGGCTGGACGCGCGGGCCGCGCGGCAGCAGGACAACCGGCTGGCCGGCCTGCTGCTCGGACTCAGCGGACTGGCCGCGCTGCTGTCCGCCGCCCTCGCGGTGGCCGGCGCGGCCGGCGGGCGGATCCGGGCCAGGACCGGCGACATCGCGCTGCTCAAGGCGCTCGGCTTCACCGCGGGCCAGGTCGCCTGGATGTTCATCGTCGAACAGCTCCTGCTGGCCGGCGCCGGTGTCCTGCTCGGTGTCGGCGGCGCGGCGATCGCCGTGCACGCCGTCCCGGCGCTCGGCGGCGGGACCGACGCGCTGCACCGGCTCGCCCCCGGAGGTACCGCGGCCACCGGCGCCGTCACGGCCGCGGCGCTCGTGGCCGTCGGGGCCGCCGCCGCCCTGCCCGCCCTGCGCGCCGCCCGGGTCGCCCCGGTCCCCCCGACGGACGGCACCCGGCCGACGGCCATGACGGCCCGGCCGGTCCGTCTCGGCCTGCTCCGACGGCTGCCGCCGAGCCTCGTGTTCGGACTCGGCAGCATCCTGCGCCGCCGCTCGGGCCTGGTCGTGAGCGCCGTCCGGCTGACCGTCCCGGTCGTCGCCGCCACCCTGGCCCTGAGCACCTGGGCGACGCTCGACGCCGTCACCCGGCCCGACGGCGGGGTCACGGCCCCGTCCGTCACGGCCCGCCGGACCACCCCCGAACAGACCCCCGACGACGGGCAGCTCGCCGACGCCCTGGCCGCCGACCCCGCCGTGCGGGGCGTCTACCCGGGCACCGAAATGCAGGCCCTCGCGCCCGGCCAGTCCGCGACGCTCACCTTGCGGGCCGTCGGCACCACCGACGCGCCGTACCCGTACACCGTCGTCGAGGGCCGGGAGATCCGCGCGACCGACGAGGCGGTCGCCGGACAGGGCGCCCTCGACCTGCTCGGCGCCCGGGTCGGCCAGTGGATCCGGCTCACCACCGGTGGTACCCCGCGCATCCTGCACATCGTCGGGCGCGACCTCGAACCGGAGCACGGCGGCCGCGTCCTGTCCACCGGCCTCGACACCCTCGACCGGCCCGGCGACCCCACCCACCCCGGCTTCTGGCAACTGACCCTACGCCCCGGCCACGACCCCGCCGAGGTCCAGCGCGACCTTCCCGCCCGCGTCGGCCTAGCCGGGCAGGTGGAGCTCCGACTCCCCGCCGGCCCGGTCACCAGGCCGGACGCCCTGCGGGCCAGCGTGGTCGGACTCCTGGTCGTGCTCGCCCTCATCTGCCTGGTCGAGCTGCTCACCACGGCCGCGGCCGGCTTCCACGAGCGCCGCCGAGACCTTGGACTGCTTCGGGCGATCGGCCTGACCCCGGGCCAGTCCGCCGTCGTGATGGCCGTGCGAGGGACGGCCATCGCCCTGCCCACGGTCGCCGTCGGCTCGGCCGCCGGCATTCCGCTCGTCCGGTGGCTCATCGACCGGCAGGGCGAACAGGGCGGCATCGGTGCGGGCATCGCCCGCGCCCCCTCCGTCTGGACGCTCCTCGCGGTGGCCGCCGTGGGCTCCGTGGCAGCGGCCGCGCTCTCCGCGCTGCCGGTGCTGCGTGTGCCCCCTCCCACCCGGACCCCGGACGGGGCCGGCCGGTAGCCGTGGGTGGCTCCGCGCTCGGTGCTCGACATCTCCTCGGTCCACACCTACGACATGCTGCCTGAGGAAGCGCCGGAAAACCGCAGGGGCGGAAGTCGAAAACGACTTCCGCCCCTGCGAGTTGGAGCGCCGGGCCCGAATCGAACGAACCCCTCCCACTGAAAGTGGGCGTGCTACCGCTGCACCACCGACGCCTGGTCCTGCAGGCCTTCGATCACTTCCGCGATCTTGTCCTGCTGACGAGGAAGAAGTTACCAGCAGATGATCGGAAGAGGAAAATCGGCCGCCGAGGAGGCGCCCGGCCGTCACCCCCGCCCCAGCCGTACCGTCACCGCCCCCTTACGATCTGGCGGATCGTCACCGGGTTTGATGGTGTCCGGGGGAGGCCTCGGCGACCGGCCGGAGGAGGAGCGTGATGGAGGGAGCGGAGGAAGTGACCGCGAGGACGGGGAGTGTGTTCACGGGCGAGGACGTGCCCGCGAAGGAGCGGTTCGACTGCTGGCGGGAGCTGGTCGGGCGGACCCGGGACAGCGAGATGACCAGTGCTCACGCCGACCACTTCGAGGCGGAGATGCGGCGCCTGGAGCTGGGTTCGGTGACCCTCCTCAGGTCGTCCTTCCCGCCCGCGCGTTTCCAGCGGACCGCCAGAATGGTGCGGCGGTCCGACCCGGGGGCGTACCACCTGACGCTGGTGCTCGACGGGAGCCTGTCGCTGGCGCGCGACGACCGGGACCGGACGGCCGTGTTCGGTCCGGGCGAGCTGTACATGCTCGACAGCACCCAGCCGTACGACGTGCGGGCCTTCACCGGCCGTACCGCCGACCGCGTCGAAAGCCGGGTCGAAGCCCTGGGCATCGACTTCCCCGTGTCCCTGCTGCCGCTGCCGCCGTACCGCCTGCGCGACCTGATGGGCCGGGGGTTCCCGGGGCGGGAGGGCACGTGCGCGCTGCTCGCGGACTTCCTCTTCGGCCTGGACCGGCAGGCCGCCGCCCTGGGGCCGGCCGAGGCCCCCCGGCTGGGGACGGTGGTGGTCGACCTGGTGGCCGCCTGGTTGGCCCGGGAACTGGACGCGGAGGCCGCGGTGCCGGACGACGCCCGACAACGGGCGCTGGTGGAGAGCGTCCGGACGTTCATCCGCCGGAACCTGCACGACCCCGAGCTGTCCCCGTCCGTGATCGCCGCCGCGCACCACATCTCCGTCAGCTATCTGCACCGCGTGTTCACCCGGCAGTCACAGGGCGAGACGGTCGCCGCCTGGATCCGCGACCAGCGGCTGGAGCAGGCCCGCCGCGACCTGGCGGATCCCGCGCTGCGCGCCGTGCCGGTCCACGCCCTCGCCGCCCGCTGGGGCATCCCCCGCGCCTCCGACTTCACCCGCGCCTTCCGGGCCGCGTACGGTATCCCGCCCAGCGAGCACCGGCGCCAGGCGCTGTCGGCGTGCGCGAGCGGGTAGCGCAGCGCCGACGCACCGGCCCGGAGCACGGAACGAGTAGACGCAGCGACAAGGAACTGTCGACGCAGCGACAACACGGCCGGGCCGCGGCCTGACATCCTTCCGGAGGAACACAACGGCGCCCACGCCGCCGTCCGCCTCCGCGCCGGGCCGGTCCGGCGCGGAGGACCACAGCGGGCCGGCGGCCCGGCACGCCACGGGGGTGCGTGCCGGGCCGCCGCGCTTCCCCCACCGGGCCCTACCGTCCGGGCTCATGGCCGAGCGGCCGCTTCGTGCGAACTCTCCGCCGCGGCACGTGTGATGACCGGCCGTAATTCGTTTGACCCGGACACGGGTCGACGCTGGACTGTGACGGGGCACCACGCGTCGTGGTGCCGGTACCCCGGGGAGGCAGCGCCAGCAATGGAGATCCGTTCCACGAGCGACAAGGACCTCGACGTCTTCGTCGACACCCTCCATGCCGCGTTCGCGCGCTTCCCGGAAAACCCGTCCGAGGGCGGCGGCGGGGTCTGGTGGGCGGCGACCGAGATGGACCGCAACCTGCTCGCCATAGCGGCGGACGGGCGGCCGGTCGGCACCGCCGGCGCGTACTCCTTCGAGCTCACCCTGCCCGGCGGGACCCTCGTCCCGGCCCCCGGGGTGACCGCGGTCGGCGTCCTGCCCTCGCACCGACGCCAGGGCGTGCTCACCGCGATGATGCGGCACCAGCTCACCGAGCTGCGGGCCCGCGGGGAGTTCCTCTCCGTCCTGCTGGCCTCCGAAGCCCTGATCTACGGCAGGTTCGGCTACGGCCCGGCGACCTACACCCAGCGGCTGACGGTGCCCCGCCACCGGGCCGCCCTCACCCCCTCCCGGGCACGCGCGGCAGCCGACGCCCCGGTGACCGGCACGGACACCGGCTCGGTCGAGGTGCTGCGGCGTGCCGAGTGCGGCGAGGTCCTCGAAGAGGTCTACGACCGGTACCGCCGCGCCCAGCCCGGCGCGCTGTCCCGGCCGCGCCGCTGGTGGGCCCTGGGCGCGGGGCAGCCCCCGATCGCCCCGGCGCCGCGCTACGTCGCCGTCCACCGGGACGCCGACGGTGTCCCGGACGGCTATGCCAGCTACTGGCGCGACGACGACACCCTGACGGTCGACGAGATCATCGCCACCGACGACGCCGTCCACACCGCCCTGGCCCGGTTCGCGCTCGAACACGACCTGATCACCCAGATCGTCTTCAAGCACTTCCCGCCCGAGCACCCCCTGCGCTGGCAGCTCGTCGACTTCAACGCCGGCCAGCTGAGCAACCACACCGACTGGCTCTGGGTGCGGCTGCTGGATGTCCCGCGTGCGCTGACCTCGCGCGGCTGGTTCAGCGACGGAGAGCTCGTCCTCGACGTCGACGACCCCTTCCTCGGCGAGCACGGCCGCTACCTGCTGACCGTCCGGGACGGCAAGGCCGAGTGCGTCCCGACGGACCGGGGGCCCGACCTGTCCCTGGACGTGCGGGACCTGGGCTCGGTCTACCTCGGCGGCACCGCCCCGAGCACGCTCGTCCGGGCCGGGCACATCAGGGCCCACCGCCCAGGCGCGGCCGCCCTCGCCGACGCCCTCTTCCGCGCCGAGCGCCCGCCGCACTGCCTGCACTGGTTCTGACGGGCGGACGTCACACGGTGCTGCCCGAACGGAAGGTCAGGCTCGCTACGAGATCGCTGGGTTCGGACCAGCCCGTGGCCCGCCGGAGGGATATGCGCACCGACGGAGGGCGCACCGACGCGCCGGTCGCGGCGGGACCACCACCCCGGGGTCGAGACGCGGTACGAGGACGAGGGCAGACCATGGCCGAACGCTTGACCACCCAGCAGGTCGCCGAGCAGCTCGG